>JAJYLM010000106.1 GCA_021787655.1 bacterium | reverse complement strand
CGGTGGTCGCCGTCTCACTGACGACGTACAAGGCAGACGGCCTGATCATGGCGACGTCGACGGGATCGACCGCGTACTCCATGGCATCGGGCGGTCCTATCGTGTATCCGACCACGGACACGATCATCCTCGCACCCATATCGCCGCACACCCTGACCAACCGTCCCATCGTCCTTTCGTCCGAGGCGGTGATCGAGATCGGGCTCGAGTCCGATGAGAAGGACGTCGTCATCACGCTCGACGGCCAGGTGTCGCAGCCCCTCAAAAAGGACTTCAAGGTCGTCGTTTCAAAATCACCCCATGCAGTGACCGTCATAAAATCCCCGTTCAGAAACTACTTTCAAATACTGCGCGAGAAGCTGAAATGGGGTGAGCGGTAGATGCTGAAATCCTTACGCCTGAAGGATTTTGCGATCTTTAAAGACATCACCGTACCATTTTCGGATCGCCTGTGCATCATCAGCGGAGAAACAGGCGCGGGCAAGTCCATCATGGTCGACGGCATGCTCGCGCTGCTCGGGACGCGGACCGACGCAGGCGTCGTGCGACAGGGCGCTCCTGAAGCGACCGTCGAAGGCCTGTTCGAACTGGAGGATGCCGGCCCTGCAGCAGCATTCCTCAGGGAACACGGGTTCGAATCCGGGGACGAGCTTGTCCTGAAACGCAGCATCAACGCCCAGGGCAAGAGCAGGGTGTATATCAACGGATCGCCGTCCACGCTCTCCCTGCTGTCCGGACTGACGAGGCTGCTGGTGGACATCCACGGGCAGCACGAACACCAGAGCCTGCTCGACGAGGATACCCACATCCAGCTCCTCGACGCGTATGCAGGGGCGGGTGAAGCAGCGGACAACGTCAGGGCCATGCACGATGCGCTCGTGCAAGCGTCGGCACGAGCCAGGAAGCTCCAGTCCGAAAGCGCAGAACTGAAAAAAGAAGAGGAACTCCTGAAATTCCAGCTCTCGGAGATACGGGCAGCCGGCCTGCACCCTGAGGAGGAGGCCGGTCTGGAGCGCGAGTATGCGATCCTCACCAATGCCCAGCGCCTGCTCGCCGACCTTTCCACGGTCTATGACGGGATGGCGGGCGACGAGAACGGGGTCCTTGCACAGATCCACAGGGCACTGAAGGTGATCTCGGGCCTGCAGGCAGTGGACCCTGCGCTCAGGCAGTACGGCGACCGGATGGATGCCGTGTCCATCGAGCTCAAGGACATCGCCGCAGAGCTGAACGCATACCTGGCAAAGATAGACATGGATCCCCAGCGCCTGGAACAGGCTGAACAGAGGATCGGGCTCATCGAAAAGCTGAAAAAGAAATACGGCAAGACTGTTGCCGATATCGTCAATTTCGGCACAGGGATCGAGCAGCGGCTCGGAACGCTGACGAGTGCCGATGAAGAGATCGCAGCGCTCGCCCGGGAACAGGCACGGCTTGAGCAGGAACTCTACCGCGCTGCTGAAGGCCTTTCAAAGACGCGCAGGCATGCTGCAGTTACGCTCGGCAAGGCGGTTGCCCAGGAACTCAAAACGCTCGGGATGAAACATGCGGTGTTCGAGATCCGGATCACGGACAATGACCGGAAGGATGCACTATCCATCCGGGACAAGAGGATCGACGCACGCGGCATGGACACCGTCCGCTTCTATTTTTCCGCGAACCCCGGGGTCGCTGCGAAGCCGCTGACAGACATTATATCCGGCGGAGAACTGTCGAGGACCATGCTTGCCATGAAGCGTGCACTGGTCACAGCATCGCCGGTCCCGGTCCTCGTTTTCGACGAGATCGACACGGGCATCGGCGGCACGACTGCAGGGATCGTCGGCAGGAAGCTGAAGGAACTTGCGCAGTACCACCAGGTCATCTGCATCACCCACCTCCCTCAAATTGCGGGATTTGGTGATTATCATATACGTGTTGCAAAGCATGCAGGTTCTGGGACCACGGACGTCGCTGTCGATGTGCTTGACGAACCGGGCAGGATCGAGGAAATAGCACGGATGCTGTCCGGAGATACGGTGACGGATCTTGCCCGTAGACAGGCGAAGGAATTCGTGAAGAACGCAAAGGAGAACACGTGATACGCAAGGCGAGAATGGGTGATGTGAAGGAGATGCAGCGGCTGATCGATGTGTATGCGAAAAAGGGAGAGATGCTCCCGCGGTCACTGCTCGAGATTTACGAAAATATCAGGGACTACAGCGTTTGTACGCTCGATACGGGCGATATCGTGGGCGTGTGCGCCATGCACATCTTCTGGGACGGCCTTGCAGAGGTCCGCTCCCTTGCAGTGAAACAGGAACACGCACGCCAGGGCATCGGCACCCGTCTGGTGAAGGCATGCATCGACGAGGCACGGGGCTTTGAGATTACCCAGGTTTTTTCTTTGACCTACAAGCCCGGCTTTTTCGAAAAGCTCGGGTTCAGGATCGTCGACAAGTCCCTGCTTCCCCAGAAGATATGGAGCGATTGTCTCAAGTGCCCCCAGTTCCCGGACTGTAACGAGATTGCGCTGATCCTCGAGCTGGACGTGCCTGCGGGAACGTAGTTCCCGCGCGCTGCTCTGCCCGACAAGGAGGGAAAGAATGGACGCAACCGAAGCAAAAATGGGAAGGGTCTTTATTCTGCGGCTGCATGACGGCGAACGTCTGGACAAGGTCATCGAGGCATTCGCTGCTGAACATCAGATTGCCGGCGCGATGTGTTTCTTTTTAGGCGGTGCACAGGAGAAGAGCGCGCTCGTGACAGGCCCCCGCGACGGGGCAGCGCTGCCGCCGGATCCCATGGTCACCCTGCTGCGCGGCGTGCACGAGGCATGCGGCGTGGGAACAATCTTTTCGGACGAACAGGGACACCCGAAACTCCACATGCATGCCAGCTTCGGACGAAACGGTCAGGCAGTTACCGGCTGTGTTCGAGCAGGGGTCGATATCTGGCAGATCGGCGAGGTCGTCGTCATTGAGCTGACCGGCTCTGTTGCACGGAGGGCCAGGGACAAGAAGACAGGGTTCGAAGTTCTGGAAACGGTCTGAGACGGGCTACGGAGTACAGATATACCATGCAATCTGTGCAGCGAGCGACTGCACCTTCACCCCGGAAAACACCTCCTGCAGTTCCTCCTGCGCATGTCCGATGAACGTGAAGTAATTTCCGCCCTCGAGCCATTCGACGATATCCGACATTGCCTGCCTCTTCTCGTTGTAGTCCTGATAGATGACCTGCGTGCGCGCGAGCCGCTGTGCTTCCCTGAAAAACAGGCGGCGCTGTTCCTTTCGGATACCGTGCGCAACGTATGACGACATGACCAGGTCGAAACTCTTGTCCTGAAAGGGCAGGCCCGAGAGTGCATCGGCAACTGTGAACTGGTTCCCGTTCGTGCGGTTGTTTTTTTTCGCAGCTGCCAACATCTTCGGCGACGCATCGACCCCGGTCACCCTGTACCCCTGCTCCTGCAGGCAGAACGCAAGTGCACCTGTGCCGCAGCCGATGTCGAGGATGCGTGCGCCGGCAGGTATCAGCAGGTGCCCGCGTCCGCGGGAAAAGATCGTCCTGAACGAACGCACCTGGTACCGGAAAAAAACATTGTACACCGGGGCGATTTTGTCGAAGAGGGAACCTGCCATCGATGCTGCTATGACGCCTGAATGCCTGCCAGCTCAGCGAAGTTCTGGCCCAGCAGCCTTTTCTGAACACCCTTGTCCGGAAACAGCCGCTCGATCCTGCGCTTGATGAATCCGTAGTCGAACTTGTGGTCCGACGCATTGAACCCGAACGGGCCGTCTGTTCCGAACAGGCAGCGGTCCACACCGAGCGCCGAGACGACTGCCTTCGTTATGCCGGTACCGACGTAGCTCGTCTGGGACAGATCGACGTAGACGTTCTTCTGCTCTTTGATCATCTTCCATGTTTGCCGGTATGATGGAAAACCTGCGTGCGCGAGGATGAGCTTGAGGCCGGGCACCTCTTTGATCAGGCTGGTGAAATCGCCCTCATCGCCGAACCCGACATGGATGAGCAGGGGCCTGCCTGACTTCACGAGCTCGTGTGCAACAGGTGCAAGCTCGATTGGTTTGAAGTGGTGCCAGAACGAGTGTGCCTTGATGCCGATGGCGCCAGGGGTGTTCTTCCACGTTTCATACACGCGGAGCGGGTTGTTTTTTCCCTTTGGGTTGACGAAGATCCAGCTCACGAACCTGTCAGGATGCCTGCGCACGGCATCGAACACAGGGGCATTGTCAGGGTCCTTGTCGATCTTCGATATCTTGCCGAGGATATTGATATCGCCGTTTGCATCGAAATTCGCAATCAGCGATTTTCCGATGCCCCTGAGACTCTGGTGCGTCAGCAGAAACTGGAGAAGACTCACGAGCAGGGGAGAAGGTTCCTTGAAGGGTTCTACCATCGGAGCCATGAGCGCCGTTGTGCGGACCCCGGCAGCATCCATGCGGCTGATGAGTTCATCAGTCTTCAGCAGCCGTTCATCCAGATGATAGTGACAATCGATAACCATACATGACCTCCTTGAACGGGATAGATCACGTATACTACAGGAAGGATTGATACGCAACGCACACAGGATCCCCTGCGGTCGCCGTCCGCGACCGGGGGGTGCACGCCGGGGCATAGGGCATTATTGCCGGGGCTGTTCCTTCTTCAGTCCGTTCCAGGTGAAGCTGACGAGCACCTTGATGACCGCGTCGCGGTTGTAGTCGCCGGAGATATACATCTGTGCCGTCTGTGACAGCATGCCGACGAGCGCCCAGGAAATCGTTTCGCCTTCGATCAGGCTGAGCCCGCGCGTCACGCCGAGCTGCTCGGACGCTATGATGCGCAGGCGCGCATACTCTGCCAGGTTCTTATAGGTGGTCTGGAGAACGCTCGCAAAGTCCTCGTGATAACTGTACCCCTCGAGGAAGAGCATGAGGAAATGGCTGCGGTAGTTGTCGACGTAGTCGAAAAATGCCCCGTAGATGGCAGTGAGTGCAGACACGACGTCCTCTGTCTGCACCCCGTGGTCCTGCAGTGCTGACAGCCGCTCCTGGAATACCCGGTCGATGTGGCCCTTCAGCTCTGCGCTGACCTTCATGATAGCGTCAACGAACACGTGGGATTTGTCTTTGAAGTAGATGTAGAACGTTCCGGTGCTGACCCCGGCCTTCCGTGCAATCAGGGGGACCGTGGTTTTTCTGAACCCCCTGCTGCCGACGACCTCTATTGCAGCCGCAATCAGCCGTTGTTTTACTGCTTCGCTCTTCCTCTTCGGCATACCGGGCGAATCCTTATTTCATGAGCGTTACAAACGCCCTGAGCAGTATGAGGGGATTGGTGACGCCTGAGTAGACGGGCGGGACCTTTTTGCCTGTATGCAGCAGGGTGGTGACAGCCATCATGGCGCTCCTGATGGAAGATTCTACGAGCATGACGCATTCCCCGCTCTCGGTGAACTGGCCCATGAACGCGAGGTTCTTCGATCCTTCGGGCACGACCCTGGGGCGGTCGCTGTTTTTCCTCGTCAGAAAGTGGCTCATGACGTACGGTGCCATGACCGGGATGCAGGTCGATGTTTTCAGTATTCTGGGCAGCTCCTTGTCAAAGCCGAAATGTCGGCATATCTCGGTCAGCATTTCCTCGCCGTTGCAGTCCGCCATCTTCTTGTCCACGAAGTTCCCTTTTTCGAACGGCATAAATCCGCAACCCAGATAAATGTACCTGTCCTTTGGTTGGTTCCGGAAGTGCGGGTGATTCGGCACCAGGATCGACGAATGCCAGTTGGAATCCGTAAAGGTCACCATGTTTGCCTGCCCGGGCTTGTTGCCGGTAGATTGTTCGTACAGGTTGAAAAAAAGGGGATCAGTGCTGTTGACCACGAAATAGGTCCATGCTGACTGGTCCCTGCGGTCGCAAAAGTTCGACGGGTTTCCGAGACCTGCGTTGGGACGCTTCCTGACGATATTCTCCCACAGGGTCCATGACCCGTCTAACTTGCCCTGCTCGAAGGCTGCGGGGCTCGTCATGGAACCGCGCCGGACATCCGCGATCATGGATCCGTTGGTGACAAATACAAAATCAGCCTCTTTGATCTCACGCGTCTCCTGTTTCCCGTTTTTCGTGACGTACAGCCGCTCGACGGTCAGGGTGTCCTGAGCAGGCTTGAAGTCGAGGTCTTTGACCGTGCACCCCATTTCGAAGTTGACACCCTGTTTGTCCAGCCAGGCACGCATGGGCTCTGTCATGGAGTTGTAGTTGTTGTACGGAGTGACGGTCTCTGCCCTGCCGCTGACCATAAGATGAACTGCATGAAAAAACCTGCGCATATAGCGCTGCATCTCGACAAGGTCGTTCCAATACTCGATCGCGAACATGGAAGAAAACACCTTCCAGAAGTTTGTCTTGAAAAAGGGAGGGTCGAACCAGGAATCGATCCTCCGGTTGTCGATCGTGCTCTCGTCGATAAACAGTAGCCGGATCATCTTCGCCCTCTGTTTCCAGTTCAGCTGCATTGTTTCGACATTGTCCGCTGTGTGGTTCGCGTGGATCAGCCGTGACCGTGCATTCTTTTTGTGGGTACGGTTATAGTCGAAGATCTCCTGGGTGACGGACTTGCCGGGACTGTCCAGAGAAGGGATCTCGGACAAAACATTCCAGGTGCAGTTGTATGCCTTGTCGTTGAATTTCCAGTCGCCCAGCGTAAAAAAGTTTGTGTCTGGCGTGCCTTCTCCGTACAGGCTTCCGCCGACCTTGCCGCGCCCTTCATAAACATGGACATTCTTTCCCGGTATGTGCGCATCCCGTACGGTAAAGATCGCGGCAGCGAGACCTGCCATGCCTCCTCCGACAATGTGGACCTGCGTTTTGTCCGTGACCGCAGGCTTGTTCCTCTGTTCCCCGTTCATAACGCCCTCCTTTTTTATGGTGGCTGCTTCGCAGCCGCAGCCCCTCATCTGCCTTTTTGCACAGATAAAATCCGTTGTCAAGAAAATATTATTCACTATAAATAAAGATTAATAAACATTAAATATTAATTACTAACAAACCTATAGTGAATAATATTTCATTATTAAAAACAACAGGGGCAGGCAGGGGTGTTCTGAAGGAATAACAGAAGATTGCTGAGCGACGACTATTCAGAACGATACGGACAGGAGACAAGAACAGGAGTTCAGTCAGTCTGCATTGACCCGAAAATGCAATAAGGAAGTTTTCCAATTCTTTTCCTTGTTTTTGTTGGAGCATATTGCAATATGCCCCTATCGCCGTGTATCCAGGGTTCGATTGACTCTGCGGATTTTTGCTGATTATTTATTTCAGCCAAAGGCTCATCCTTCCAGGGCTGAGATCCCCCTCAGATACAAATCCCCCTCTTTACCCCTTTAGTAAAGGGGGACGAAGGGGGATTTATTTTCTTATAATTTATCGCTCAAACCAATTTTTTTGGCTTAAATATT
>JAJYLM010000003.1 GCA_021787655.1 bacterium | reverse complement strand
GCCGCAGCAGCCACGCAACGGGTTCAGACTGGCTGTACCGCCGCAGCAACAGAACCAGCACAATAATTTCGTCGCACGACAGCCTGCCAACCAGTTCAGACAGGGCACACAGCCTGCACTGCTCAGCCCGGGCAACAGCATGGTCAACCGTCCACAGCAGAACTACAGTCAGCCGGTACAACCCCGGACACAGTTCAGCCAGACACAATTCCGGCAGACCAACGGATTTTCCAGGCAGCAACAACCGCAGCAAATCAGGCAGGTCATACAGCCGCAGGCGCACTTTGGACAGTCCACTGCCTTTTCAGCACCCCGGCAGCAATTCGGGCAGTCCAATAATTTTTCTCAGCAGCAGGCACCTGCGTTCCAAACACAGTATCGACAATCAGGGAACTCAGGTTTTTCCGGACCTGCAAACAGCAGGGCCGGCAACGTTCAGGCATTCAGATAACCGTTTCTGACGCAGCCTGGGTTAAGGTCAGCTGATGAAGCAATGCTCCATATACGGAAGAGCATTGCTTCATCGTATCATGAACAAACTTCGTCCCTATTTTTTACCGGTGAACAATTCGCTTCTTACCCAGGCTTCTATCGTCTTCATGGCCTGTTCGTACGTGACCCGCGTTTTCCAGCCAAGCTCGGCTTTTGCCCTGCTGTTATCGACATCCATGTCCCTGCCCATGATCGCAACGGCAGCTCTTGTGGCCGGCGGACGGGCGTGGAAAGGCGCATAGATCCGCTCGACGACGGCGGCGCCAAGCCATGCTGCCCTGAACGGGACGCTGAATGATGGGCGTTTCCCGGCGATGGCGCCGAGGTCGGATAGATAGTGCGCCCACGTAACATCCCAGTCGTCACGGAAAAAATATGCCCTGTTCTTCGCTTCTTCTCTGGTACCTGCCAGCACGAGGCCATCGACGAGATTTTCCACAGAGACGAGGCTCGCACTGTAGCGTCCGTGGTCGATCAGCGGTACGCCGGACACGTGCAGCCTCTCAAACACGTCCCTGACCCAGATGCTGCCCGGACCGATGACATTCGCCGGCCTGACGATCGTATAGGTCATGCCCTTCTTCCGGTGATAGTCCATGACCACAGCCTCGGCATCCAGCTTTGCGTCTCCATACGGAATGCCTGTTTTGAACATCTGGCCGTCTTCTGTCATGCCCTTCAGGTGCCTGCCCATGCCGCATGCGCAGAATGAGCTTATGTAGACAAACCTCTGGACCTTGCATGCAGCCTCTGCAACCAGGTTCCTTGTCGCATCGACGATTGCCTCCTCGAACACCTTCTTCGGACCCCAGTCAGTCACCCGGCCGGCAAGGTGATAGGCGATGTCCACGCCATCGGCTATGCCCTTGATGGTTGCAGGCTTCGTCAGATCACCGGTACGGATATCGGCGCCGAGGGCCTGCAGGTGTTCCATGTTTTCCCCGGGGAATGCAAGTGCCCGTATCCGGAATCCGTCCGCAGACAGCCTCCTGCACAAAAACGACCCGATAAACCCTCCTGCACCAGTGACCAAAACCGTTCGTTCGAACATACCCCATCCGCCTTTTTTGCCAACCCCGTCAGAAAGGATACTGCAAGAATCATCCCGTTCCCCCAGGAGCGTGCATGTTATTCCGGTTCCGCCCTGCACCGCGGGACAAACCGATGGCATAACAATATGCCAAACGTGTCGTTATGACAAGCAGGACGTGTGCGGCAGAAGCTGTCAGCACAGATCAGTCTTCTCTTGTCACAACGCGGCATTCGTGGTATCCGGTTTTTATAAAAACCGTTAAGGAGGTTCCTATGCATATACCAGGGTTTCTGCCGCTCGCGACTGCATCCATGACATTTATCGTTCTCGAGGTTCTTGCCGGTGTGTTTACGATCATCTTCTGGATATTATTTTTCTTCGTCCCGAACAGTGTCCAGTCATCCAACGAACGGTGTTATATGGTGTTTCAGAGGAGCTTCGTCGCTGCAGACCTCTGGATGAGTATTGCCTTCTTCCTGTCTGCACATTACCTGTATCACCACGAAACGGCAGGCGTACTCTGGGGCATTGTTGCAGGAGGCACGTTCGTGTTCCTCGGATTGATGGATGTCCTGTATAACATCGAGAACGGGATGTATAAAAACATGAACACCGGTATGTTTTTCGAAGTCCTCATCAACCTGGTGAGCATCGGTTTCGGCAGCTTCACGATTCATTATACCTGGAGGCTCCTGATACGGTAACGGCACAGCCGGTTCCGGTCATCACCGAGGCGTCCGTTCATGAAAAAACAGCGCATTGAACAAGATTCTCTCGGCAGCGTCGCCGTTCCCGCGCAGGCATACTACGGTGTGCAGACGGTGCGTGCGCTGTCCAACTTCCCGGTCAGCGGTGAGAAAAACCACCCTTCGCTGGTGCGGGCATACGTGCTCGTCAAGAAGGCCTGTGCATTGACCAACCGGGAACTCGGAGTGCTCGACAAAAAGAGGGCTGGTGCCATCCTCCGTTCATGCGACGACATCCTCGGCGGCAGGTACGCAGACCAGTTCGTAATCGACAAGTACCAGGCAGGCGCCGGAACGTCCCTGAACATGAACGTGAACGAGGTCATCGCGAATATTGCTCTCGGATATCTGGGCCGGCACAGGGGTGAATACACATGGTTAAGCCCGAACGACCACGTGAACATGTCGCAATCGACCAATGACACCTTTCCGTCTGCAGCGCACGTCGCATTGCTGACGGACATAGCAAAGCTCATCCCTGCCTTACAGCAGCTCGAGTCCGCTCTTCTGAACAAGGCCCGGTCGTTCAGGACGCTCCTGAAATCCGGCAGGACGCACCTGCAGGACGCGGTTCCGGTGACCCTCGGACAGGAGTTCCATGCGTACGCCGAAACCATCCGCAAAACAATATCCATGCTCCGTGGAGTGAGCGCACCCTCCCGGGGTCCGACACTGCTCGAAATCCCTCTCGGCGGCACGGCAGCAGGGACCGGTATCAATACGCCGCGTGGATACCGCAGGACGGCAATCAGGAACCTCCGCAGGCTGACCGGCCTCAGGCTGTTTGCGTCCCGGGACGCGAGAGAGGGACTGCAGTCCCGGCTTGCCATGAGTCATACGTCCGGTCTGCTCAGTAGTCTCGCGATCGAACTTATCAGGATCGCAAACGATCTGAGACTGCTCTCATCCGGTCCGGTCACCGGGCTTGCAGAGATAAACCTCCCGGCTGTCCAGCCGGGTTCTTCGATCATGCCGGGCAAGGCGAATCCGGTCATGGCTGAAGCCCTGGACATGATCTGCTTCAGGATCATGGGCAACGGGCTGACCGTCTCCATGGCAGAGCAGGCGGGACAACTTGAGCTGAACGTTATGATGCCGGTCATGGCAAATACCCTGCTTGAATCCGTAGAACTGCTGAGTAACTTTCTGCCCGTATTCGCGGATAAGGCCGTCCGCGGCATTAGTGCAAACCGGGAACGGATGTATTCCTATTTTATCCATACACCGGCCATTGCGACTGTCCTGAACACGCGGATCGGCTACCTTCGTGCCGCCGAGGTCGTCAAACAGGCAGTCAGGGAAAAAAGGCCGGTGATCGATGTCATCCTGGAAAAGGGGCTGCTGACACGGCGTCAGCTCAGGGAGATCCTTTCGGTACACCGGATCACCGGTACGGCGAGATAACCGGGTTCGGATAAAGAAGTTTCCTCATTGGCCAAGCGCATTTTTTGTTACTGTGAGCCCGTCTTTCTACTTTGTCTCGTGAGCACATATCGTTGAGGATCGACGGCATCACTTCCCTTTCCAGGGTTGTCTGATCTGCACAAGGTATGCTATACGGCAGGGTATGAAAATTTTTATCCAGCAGGTGATCAACGGCTTGACAGCAGGCAGCGTCTACGCCCTGATCGCACTCGGTTATACCATGGTCTACGGCATCATCGAGCTTATCAACTTCGCACATGGCGAGATCTATATGATCGGTGCCTACGGCGGCCTGCTCGTCCTTGCTCTGGTCGGCGCGCACCACACGTCCGGCTTCGGGACCATCCTGCTCGCGATGACCGGCGGAATGTTCCTGTCCATGGCGTATGGACTGAGCGTTGAGAAATTCGCATACAAGCCCATTCGGAACTCATCGCGGCTGTCCCTGCTGATAACGGCACTCGGTGCATCCATATTTTTGCAGAATTTCGTCATGATCGGACAGGGGGCATCGGACAAGAGTTATGTCTCTCTCGCGGTCCTGAACACCGCCTTCAACATCCACGGTGTTTCCGTAACGGTCAACCAGGTCCTGATATTCGCTGTTGCGCTTGCGGTCATGCTGCTCCTCGATCTGTTCGTGAACCGGACAATGACCGGATGGGCGATGAAGGCCGTCTCGCAGGACCCGGTTACGGCACAGCTCGTCGGCATCAATGTCAACACCGTTATCTCGATCACGTTCATCGTGGGCTCCGGGCTTGCGGGTGTTGCAGGCGTGCTCATCGGATTCTACTACGGCATGGTGAATTTCTCCATCGGCTACCTCGCAGGCATCAAGGCATTTACCGCAGCAGTGCTCGGCGGCATCGGCGATATCCGCGGGGCCATGGTGGGCGGCCTGCTGCTCGGACTGATGGAAAGCCTGGGCGCCGCGTACATTTCACCTGACTACAAAGACGCCTTTGCTTTCATCATCCTCATCCTGATCCTGCTGATCAAGCCGTCCGGGCTTTTCGGAAAGGGACAGGCGTGACCTCCGTCCCGTCGATCAGGACACTGTTCACAACATACGTGCTCCCGGCCGTATGGACTGCGGCGATAGCGTTCCCGATCATGGGGTTCTCCAGGGCAACCGCTGCCGCTCTCTTCATGCTTGCGGGCATCATTGTTTTCACCGTCATCACCAGGCGCAGGGGGCTTCGGCGTCCGCACGGCCTGCTCCGGGCCCGTCTGGAATCATCACGGGCCGTCCGCCATGCGTGGGTCTTCGTGCTCGCTGCCGCTATCGCCGCACCGCTGCTGCTGAACAGCTACAGCCTCGATGTCTTCACCTCGGTCCTGTTCTACATGATGCTCGCACTTGGTCTGAACCTCCTCGTCGGCGACCTTGGTCTGCTCAATCTCGGGTATATCGCGTTCTACGGCATCGGCGCATACACGTATGCAATCCTCGCTGCACGGTTCGGCATCAGTTTCTGGATCGCGCTGGCCGCCGGAGGGGCTGCTGCCTCCGTTTTCAGTCTTATCATCGCGATCCCGACCCTGCGTCTACGGGGTGATTACCTCGCCATAGCGACGCTCGGATTCGGCGAGATCGTGCGGATCGTGTTCAACAACTGGGACAGCCTGACCAACGGACCGAACGGCATCATGAACGTCCCCCGGCCATGGCTGCCGTGGATCGGGTTTCTCTCCGGTATGAGTTTCACCTACCTTGTCCTGTGCTTCGTCATACTCCAGGTTTATGTACTGGTACGGATCAAGCAATGCAGGTTCGGCAGGTATGCCGTTGCCATCCGGGAGAACGAACGGGCATCCGCAATGGTGGGTATCAACACCTATGCGGTGAAGACCGTCTACTTCATGCTCAGCGCCTTTTTCGGCGGCGTTGCGGGCGTGCTGTTCGCATCCAAGCAGATGTTCGTGTCTCCGGACAGCTTTACGTTCATCGAATCCGTCTACGTTCTTGCCATGGTCATCCTCGGCGGCATGGGAAACATCGCCGGCGTGATGCTCGGAGCATTTACCCTGGTCGTGCTGCCGGAGCTGCTCCGGGGATTTGTCGTCTACAGAATGCTCATCTTCGCCCTACTCCTGATCACCATGATGCTGTTCAGGCCGGAAGGTCTCCTTGGAAAGAAGGCATAATATGGATGACGGGACCATCCTTTCCATCACCGATATCAGCATCATGTTCGGGGGCCTGAAGGCGCTCGACCGCGTCACCATCGGGATCAGGAAGGGCGAAGTCCTGTGCATCATAGGACCCAACGGTGCGGGCAAGACAACCCTGTTCAACTGCATTACAGGGTTTCTCAGGCCCACATCGGGCAGCATCGTGTACCGGGGTGCCGTCGAATTGACAGGCAGGAAACCGCACGAGATAGCTGCACACGGCATCTACCGGAGTTTTCAAAACCTCGCGCTGTTCACCAACGTCAGCGTCGAAGACAACGTGATGATCGGCGGACTCAGGAGGAAAGAATTTTCGTACAGCATAACGGACATGCTGATCCATACTCCTGTGTTCAGGGCACGGGAGGCCGCGCTCAGGCAGGAAGCAGCGGACCTTCTCGCATTCGTGGGCCTGGCAGGAAAGAAGGACCGAAAGGCCGGGGAGCTTTCCTACGGAGAGCGGAAGCTGCTCGAACTCGCCCGGGGACTCATCACCAGGCCGCAGCTGCTCCTGCTCGACGAACCGGCCGCCGGACTCAATCCGACCGAGAAAACAGAGCTCGTGCGGGCAATCGGCAGGATCCGGGAACAGTCGATCAACGTCATCCTTATCGAGCATGATATGCGGTTTGTGTCCGACATTGCCAACTGGATCGTGGTGCTCGATTACGGGAAGAAGCTTGCAGAGGGCCTGCCGGACGATATCAAGAAAAACAAGGCCGTTATCGAGGCGTACCTCGGGACACGCTGACCGTGCCCCGGTTCAGTCCTTCTCGTACAGACTGTCAAGCTGGTCCCTGAATTTCTCGATGACCTTGTTCTTCTTCACCTTCATGGTCGGCGTGAGTTCGCCCGATTCGAGGGTAAAATCATGATCCGAAATGATGAACTTTTTGATCGTCTCGAACGAGGCGAGGCGTTCGTTCAGCGCATCCGCCTTTTTCCTGATAAACGAGTAGACCTGCATGTTTCCGGTCAGATCGCGGTAATCCTTGAACGCTATGTTCTGCTGCTGTGCCCAGACAGTTATCTCCTGTTCGTTCAGCACGAGCACGGCGGTAAGGTACTTCTTATTGTCGCCATAGGGAACACACTGGGCGATGAACGGGTCCGAGGTATAGATGTTCTCGATGTTTTGCGGCGTTATGTTCTTCCCCCCTGCCGTTATGATGAGGTCTTTCTTCCTGCCGGTGATCCTGACAAAGCCGTCTCTGTCGATGTCTCCAAGATCGCCGGAATGCAGCCAGCCCTGATCGTCGATCATCGCAGGCGTTCCTTCGGGCTTCTTGTAGTATCCCTTGAACACGGCCGGCCCCTTCATGAGAATCTCGCCGTCGTCGCCTATCTTTACCTGCATACTGGGCAGGGGTTTTCCGACATAGCCTATCTTGAAATTCTTTCCGTAACTGACCACGGCCGGTGCGAACGTTTCGGTCATGCCGTAGCCCTCGTAGATTGGTATGCCGAGCGCGTTGAAAAACTCGATGATGGACGGCGAGAGCGGCGCTGCTGCCGTTATGCCTATCCGCAGCCTGCCGCCGAGCTTTCCGCTGAGTTTGTTGAAGACGAGTATCCGCGCAAGCTGGTACTTGAGACGGATGACCGGGGGCATGGGCCTCTCTTCAAGCCTGTACGGAAGCGACGCCTTGCCCGTCTTGAGTGCCCAAAAGAATATTTTTTTCTTGAGACGGGAACTGTGTTCTATTTCATTGATGATCCGTGCGTAGATCTTTTCATAAACCCTCGGCACGCCCGGGAGTATCGTGGGCCTTACTTCTCCTATGTTTTTCGCCACAGAATCGAGGTTCTCCGCGAATGCATAGATCATGTGTGTGTAGATCGCGCCGAACTGGTTGATCCGTTCGTACGCGTGGGCGAGCGGCAGATACCCCATCGTGATATCGTCGGGCAGATTGAAGCTGAGGGACAGCAGGTCTTTCAGGTTCGTGATGATATTCCTGTGGATGATCTCGGCACCCTTCGGCGGACCGGTCGTACCAGAGGTGTAGATGATGGTCGCAACGTCGTCCATGGTGATGGCATTCATACGCCTCTTGATCTCATCCTGCCCGGCATTGTTCTTCCCCGACTCTTCGAGCTGCTTCAGGGTGATAACGCCCTCGTGTCCGGCGGCTCCATCCTCAAACACGACGATCCCGACGAGGTTCGGCAGCTCATGCCGTACGGCAAGGACACGGTCCAGGAGTGCTGCATTTTCGACGAACACGCAGCGTGCATCAGAATTATCCAGAATGAACCTGATATCCTTTTCGAGCAGCGAGGGATAGATGGTCGAGGTGATGCACCGCAACGAAATGATCGCAAGGTCCGCGAGCGTCCATTCGACCCGCGTTCCGCTCATGATGGCCACTTTGTCCGTTTCGCGGATACCCAGGGTGAGAAGACCGGACGCAATGTTCTGCACCCTCCCCCAAAACCACGATACGGACCTCGTAACATACGTACCGTTTTCTTTGAACATCAATGCAGGTTCATCCGGATGAGTCTGTGCCCTGTTATAAAGGCTCTGAGCAATGTTTTCTTCCATACACCCTCCTCCGCTTATGCAGACGTTTACCATATCGGGGCAGTAAGTTCAACGATTCCAAGAACAGTCCGGGGTGCTTCTTTTCTCTTGCAATAACAGGAATACTATGCAAACAATTTCTCCATGAGGAATGACGCTCTACGCTCCACGTTGTCCGTGAGCAACGTGAACAAAATGCCTGCTGCCGGAAACGGTTCATGTTTACGTTAGCGCGGTATTATGTAAAATCAGCCATCCTGTTCCTGGTGATGGGATTATTGCTGGGCGGTTTTATGTCGTACAGGATCAACATTTCGGATGCGGCGGTACCACAGTCCCTGATCACGGCGCATACACACTTGATCCTTGTCGGCTTTGTCATGATGCTGATCATGGGCATAGCACTCTGGCTTTTCCCGAGGCCCCGGGAAAAGGTATTTTACAGTCCCCTGCTTGCAGAAATCACCTTCTATCTCATGTTTCTGTCGATCCTGGTACGATCCGCGGCAGAAATTGCCGGGAGCATCGTCCTGTCACCGTGGATTGCAGGGACGGTCGTCGCGGGCTCGTTCGGTGAGATAGCCGGAATCGTACTGTTCTTTATCAACATCTGGAACAGAATCAAGCCGATAGGCAGTCAAATTCGAGAGGCAAAAGGAGAAAAATTCTGATGAATACGATCACCGCTCCAATCAGATCAGCACTGCTGATCCTCATCCTGTCCGCAGTTTCCTGCATACCTGCATATGCTGCTGCTGCACAAGATTTCACGACAGGGACCGGAACACCGCTCACGGTATCAAGTATTGCGATCCCGTCTGCAGTACCCGTCTCTCCCGATACCGGGGGACGATCCATCAAAAACAGATGGTCCCTCGATACCAACATCGCTTATGCGTCGTACAGCACGAATGCTGCCGCAACAACCAGCATCAGCAACCAGACCGGATCCATCGGCACCCTGGGAATAGCTGCGCGGTACGGCATTACCGAGGACCTCATGCTGAGTGCAGAGTTTGATTACCTCTACGGCCGTTCGTCAGGCACGATATCGGGGACAACAGTCGACACTTCATGTTCCGGTTTTCCGGTATCCCTGAACATCCTGCTCTACGTTCCCCTGAATACCTTTGCGCTCTATGCAGGCATCGGGCCGGTCTATATGGCATCGCTTTCCGTCAAACAGCAGATCAACGGAGGCCAGGAATCACAATCCGGTTTCGGTGCAGGCGGCCAGGGCATGATTGGTTTAGAAACATATCTGACATCGTTTACATCACTGGGCCTCGAACTCAGATACAGGCACATTAATCTCTACCAGAAGGACGGTAAATCCATTGCACCGCTTGACAATTTAAGCGTCGGACTCAACCTGATTTTTTATTTATAACCCGCAGTCCGGAGAGTCCGGCTCTCACAATGCATGAGTTTGTCGTGTTTTTCCATAGATCAATCTATAGCAATGGCGCGCAGGAAATACACAACTAATTGAAATAAAGCACAGTTTTTAATACTTCAGCAGGCATCGTTCCTGTAAGTGATGATTTTCTTCCCTAACATAACTATCTATTTTATAGATAGTTATGTTAGAATTACAAGAGATCACCTCTATTTTATAGAGGAATTTATTGCAACTATCTTATAAATAGAGGATTTTTTGTTCAAAACAAAAAAATATTGACAGGTGAGATGATAATTTATTATATTCTTTCTATCAGATGATGCTCAATTTGTTCTCTATGAAAAGGGGGCTGAACCCGTCCAAGCAGGTTCAGCCCTAAGCAGCGAGTCAACAACAGAACTCATTCATTATTTCTTCTTTTTCTTGGTTGCTTTTTTTGCTTTTTTCTTAGTAGCCATTATTCTTTCACCTCCCGATTTTTTGATAGAAAGCGTGCATTAATCCAATATTTTTTTTATTCAGGAGAAAAAAGGTAAGAAGTAACAACAGATCGCTGAAAGAAACAGACGGATGCTCACCATCAACAAAGTACGTATTCCTACGACATGAAGTATTGATGATCATCTCCTTTAATTGCATGATTAAAGTTCTTCATGTGCTTTAAATTACCACGATGAAGATCGTTTTGTCAAGATGAAAAAGAATATTTTTTTCGTTTGATGACGATATTTTTTATTGTTGCTGTTTGCGGGATTGCCGCACCGGCAAAAAAAACCAATTTCCCTCGGGAAAAAGCGCGCGCGGTGTACGGAGAACGGTGCTGAGCACCGTTACAGGATCCTGCTTTGTTCACGCGGAAACTGCCGCAAGGATGAGAACAAGAGCAAATATGCATCCTTTCACGAGCTCGAGTATTCCGACACGTTTGAGATTTCTTCTGCCGTCACGCTGCACAAACGTACTGACGACATTTTCGACGAGCGGCAAAAAAGCGAAGCCCGCGCCAACGGGTACCGCACGTTCGGCAATGAGCACTGCGAACACGCCGGCGACCGCGATCAGGTAGGTCACGTTGGCAATCCTGAACCCGCGCGTTCTGAAGATGAGCATCTTGACCTTGAGAATACTTGCCGAGAAGTAGAGAAACGACAGAAGCCACAGTGCAGACATCCGTACATTCACCGGGTGACGTTCTGCAAGCGAGAAGAACAGGACAGGGAGTGTGAGCGTTGCCATGGCAAAAAATTCCACGACGACTGCGCGCTCCCGGTGAAGGAAGGCAGACAGGGCATACACTGCAATGGTAAGGACCGGGACGACCGCCAGGAGCAGCAGTGTTCCCGGGCGGACTGCTGAAAGTGCAGGCCACAGGAAGAGCAATCCTCCGCCAGCATAGACGGCACTCACCGCAAGGTCCGGGCCGTGCCGCCTTCGAACGAAAGCAGACAGGGGGGCCTTCGTCATGAAGAGCAGTGAAATACCCGCGAGCGCAAGCACGGTCACAGCCGTCACCGGTCCCCGCTGCAGGGCAACACCCATGATGCACGAGGTGATGAGTATGCCCCATGAACCATATTCTCTTGGAAATGGAATGGCCTTCAGCTTCATACTGACAAGGTAACAACGAATGCCGTGCATGTGTATGAGGTGGATCATAAACTGTCGGCAGAACCGGTGTTCGACGCGGCACCTGTCATGGAAAATCAGAGAAATACCGATTTCAGGCTAACTTGTTGACTGGTCAAATGATATGGCATAGCCTTACAGTATCCTGAACGGGAGCGGGCACTCCCGCACGACACGATCATCGTCCCGCTGCACAGGAAAATATTGACAGAAGGGTGACAATGGCACAGGTAAAGGGCGTTGCTATTCTCGGCTTGATAAAATTTATAAAAAAGAACCTCAAGGGTACCCTCCCCGGGATTATCAATGCGCTCCCGGACGAAACCCGGAAATACATGGACGAACACATACTGCTGACTGCGTGGTATCCCTACAAGCTTTACACGGACCTCCTGAAAACGCTCGACAAAACCGTGGGCAGCGGAGATTTGTCCTACTGCGTCCAGCAAGGGAGGCTGTCTGCCGAACACGACCTCAAGAGCATCTATAAAATCTTCCTGACGTTTGTCGACCCCAGGACACTCATTACCCGGGCGATGAGCGTTTGGAGCAGCTATTTCGATACCGGCGTCGCCGAAGTCGCAATCCTTTCAAAGAACGAAGCAGTCGTTACCATCAGGGACTTTGCGGACATCGATATGGCGCACGTTAAGAACGTGCAGGGATGGCTCGAACAATTTCTCAGCATGTGCAAACTGAACGACATTCAATCGAAAATCGTTGCATGCCAGTGCTCGGGAGATCCAATCACCGAACTGCGCTTTACGTTTGCGTCGTCAGGAAACCGAGCATAATGACGAGCCGGCAGCCGATTGTTCAACCGGAGAAAATCATGGTACGTTTGCAGCACGGCCAACACATAAACTTTAATAAAGAGAGGAAAAACAGAGCATGAAAGCAGAACCGATCGATCTGAAACGGGTAACAACGAGTTCAATCAAAACACGGAAGAACAAGGTCAAAATACAGGATTTTGCACTGCCCTACCGCACGGGAATGTCGGTGAAGGAATTCATGGGCAGCCTGCCGAAGTTTCTCAAAGCCGATGAACTTCTCGCATCAGCCGCAGCGATAGCCGCCGCAAAGAAAAACAACAAGCAGGTGATACTTGCAATGGGAGACAGTGTCATCAAGGTCGGACTTGCCCCGCTGGTCATTCAATTGATGGAAAAGAAGATTATCACCGCCCTGGCAATGCAGGGGGCCGGCGTTATCCATGACACGGAGATCGCCCTGATCGGTGAGACATCCGAAGACGTTGCCGTCACCATCAAAGACGGGAGTTTCGGTATGGCAGAGGAAACAGGATCGCTTCTCAACGATGCCATCATTGCGGGCGCCGCGCACAATATGGGTCTGGGAGAAGCAGCAGGCAAGATGCTTGCCGACAGCGCTCCCCCGCATAAGGACATGAGTATAACCTACAACGCGTATAAACTCGGCATCCCCCTCACGGTCCACGTCGCATACGGGACCGACATCATCCATATGCACCCGAAGGCTGACGGTGCTGCCATCGGAAAAGCAACAGAGATCGACTTCAGGAAATTTGCGTCCATCGTGACGATGCTGGAGAACGGCGTCATTATCAATATCGGTTCTGCCGTCATTCTTCCGGAAGTGTTCCTGAAGGCACTGTCCATCGCGCGAAACATCGGATATGACATAAAAGATTTTACAGCCATCAATATGGACATGATCCAGCACTACAGGCCCCTCGAAAATGTTGTCAAGAGGCCGACCAAGACCGGGGGTCATGGATATGCAATAACAGGACACCACGAAATTATGTTTCCGCTGTTGACGGCCCTTGTTCTGGAAGCACTCGAGGCGTAAATGAAGATCGGAATAACCGGTGTCACCAGCCTTCTGGGCAGCCATCTTGCCCGTGCCCTGACCGGCCAGGGTCACGAAGTCCACGGAATAGCCCGGTCCAAAAAGGCGTCGATTGAACAGCTCCTGCACACCAGCCTGTTCCGGTTCTTTCCCGGGGACGTGACAAAATTCGAGGATCTGGAGCACCCTCTGAGGGACGTCGAGTATGTTTTCCACCTCGCCAGTATTTCTTCCGAGAGAAAGGCCACCGAGGAGCCGCTCGGATGTTTCAAGGTGAACGTCCTCGGAACCGTCAACGTCCTCGAAATGGCCCGCCGCGCAAAACTGAAGAAAATGATCTTTTCTTCGTCTGCAGCAGTCTACAAGAGCAACGACCATGCGCAGGAAACGGATCCTGTCCCTTCTGCCGGCTATTACGGCTTTACAAAGTGGAATGCGGAGAACATGATGGGACTCTATAAAAACAAGTTCGGAGTGCCGTCGACGATCCTGCGGTTTTCACGGTTGTACGGGCCCTTTATGGAACGAAATCCGATGTTCGACATGGCGTACGGTATCGTCCGCAACAACAAGGTCAAGCTGTACGACAGCCCGGGATCGCACTACGATTTCCTGTACGTCGATGATGCAGTGAGTGCACTTATTGCATCCCTTGATCCGGCATGGGACAACGAGATCGTCAACATCGGTTCAGGGAGCGGCGTACCGGTCGGCGACCTCCTCACGATATTCCAGCGGATTGCAGGGAAGCAGGATCTGCCTCTTGAAATAATGAAACGGAATGATCAAATTGATATATTATCGAACACCAAAGCAGCCTCCCTGGGCTGGAAACCGCGGGTCGGCATCGAGGAAGGAATCAGAAAGACATATGAGTGGTTTTTACAGCAGGAGTGATACGCTTTGATTATTATATTTTAAACTATAAGAACTACAAATCGCCGGAGAGGCAGGAGGAACTGAATATGAGTGAAACAATGTCTGTCGTGACAGACGACAATTTCGAGAAAGAGGTATTGACAGCGGGACAACCCGTTGTTGTGGACTTTTGGGCAGAGTGGTGCGTACCGTGCAAGATGGTGGAGCCGGCGTTCCGGTCGCTGTCTGAGCAGTACGGCGGCAAGATAAAGTTCAGCAGGATGAACACGGACGAGAACCCACGGACTCCGACGCAGTACAATATCATGGGCATTCCGACCATCATCCTGTTCAACAACGGCAAGGTCGTCGACCAAATCGTCGGTGCCGTACCGAAATCCAACATCGAGAAGATGTTCACCAAGGTTTTAAAACCGTAAGGAAACCGTGCATGGTAAAACCGGTGACAGAAGGTCAAAAAAATTTAAAAGCTGAATCTCAATTTCTGATACAGATCAACTGCGAAGAATTTTACAGCCTCGTATTGAAATCGGACAAGCTGGTCCTCGTTGATTTCTGGGCCGAGTGGTGTGCCTCGTGTCATGCCGCCAAGCCCCTGCTTGAGAAGCTTGCCGAGAAGTACAAGAACAAGCTCCTGTTTTACAGGGTCAACGCCGATGCGTGTCCGAACATTGTTTCGACCTATCAGATTTCGAGTATTCCCACGCTGGTGCTGTACTACCAGAGTAATTCGGTGGAACGGCTGGTCGGTGCAACAAAACTGTCCGAGTATGAGAGGTTTATCGAAAATGCTCTTATCAGACTTAACAATTGACAAGGCCGAGCAGAAACCTGCCTGCGACTCCTATGACTGCGTGATCATCGGCGGCGGTCCTGCGGGAATGACCGCGGGTATTTACGCCGGCAGGGCAAAACTGAAGACCTTGCTCCTCGAGGAAAAAGCAATCGGGGGAGAGATCGTTGTTGCCGATATCGTCGAAAATTATCCGGGATTCCCCAAGGGCATTTCAGGTTCGGATCTGACCTCGTCGATGGAGGAACAGGCGCGCTCGTTTGGTGTCGAGATCTGCGAGATAGGAGCGACCGGCATAGAATGCGACGGCGCGAACAGGATCGTCAATACAACGGACGAGCGGAGAATAACGGCCAAAACGGTCATTCTTGCGGCGGGCACCCAAAACATCAAGCTCAACGTCCCCGGTGAAAAACTTTTTACCGGCCGGGGCGTTTCGTACTGTGCGCAATGCGACGGTGCTTTCTTCAAGGACAAGGAAGTCATCGTGGTCGGCGGAGGTGATACCGCCATCGGTGATGCCATATTCCTGACACGGTTTGCGAAGAAAGTCTTTGTCGTCCACAGGAGAGACAAATTGAGGGCCGAAAAAATACTGCAGGAGCGTGCATTCGGCATTCCTTCCATAGAATTCATATGGGATTCCGTTATCACCGAAATAAAAGGGAAAAAAACAGTCGAGGCAGTTGCCGTCAGGAACCTGAAAACAAACACGGTGGCCGAAAAGAGGATAGACGGTGTTTTTGTCTTTATCGGCAACAAGCCGAATACGGGTTTCGTAAAAGATATGGTAATGCTCGATGAAAACGGGTATATTGTTACCGACAGCGAAATGGGAACGAACCAGCCGGGTATCTTTGCAGCCGGAGACATACGTTCGAAAATGGTACGCCAGGTTGCAACCGCTGTGGGCGATGGTGCCATGGCCGGCTCGTCGGTCCAGCGGTATATCGAACGGCTGGAAATGGTAAAAAAATAAACGGAGGAAACATGGGTTTACTGCAAGAGAAAGACAAAGAGTACTTAAAGAATGAATTTTCCAAAATGAAGAACGACGTAAAACTTGTCCTGTTCACGCAGGAAGAAAACTGCACCTACTGCAACGACGAGAAGATGCTCATCGATGAGCTGGGTTCTCTCTCGGACAAGATCAAGGTCGAGCATTATGATTTCGCACAACAAAACGATAAAAAGGAACAGTACAAGATCGACAAATACCCTGCACTCATCATAGAAGGCACACGGGATTACGGCATCCGGTACTACGGCATACCGGCCGGGTACGAGTTCGCCTCGGTCATCGAGGACATCATGGACGTATCAGAAGGCAGCAGCCATCTGACCGAAGAATCCAAAAAGAAGCTCCAGGCTATCAACAAGCCGGTGAGAATACAGGTGTTCGTGACACCGAGCTGTCCCTACTGCCCGAAAGCAGTCCGCACGGCACATAAGATAGCGATAGAAAATTCATTCGTTACCGCAGACATGGTAGAAGCAACAGAATTTCCGGACATCAGCAACAAGTACAGCGTTCAGTCCGTCCCCAAGACGGTCATCAATGACGGAGTCGAATTCGTGGGTGCACTGCCCGAGGATCAATTTGTCGACGGTGTCATTTCTGCACTCGAACCGAACAGATAAAGCAGTCTGACCGCAGCGCGGCAGACACAAGAGAAGGAGAATCTCCAGATGGCGGAAAATGTTGTTATTGTGGGCGGGGTTGCAGCAGGGATGAGCGCTGCAAGCCAGGCGAAACGGAGGAAATCTTCACTCGCCGTCACGGCGATTGAAAAAAGCGAGTTTATATCCTATGGATCGTGCGGCCTCCCCTACTACATCATGGACTTAACAAAAAAGCATACGGACCTGATCGCTATTCCGAAAGAGCGCTTCAAATCTGAACGGAACATTGATGTGCTGACCAGAACGGAAGTTGTCTCCATCGATCCAAAGGCGGGAAAAGTCCACGCAATCGATCACATTGAAAAGAAGGATATCGTTGTACCATACGATTACCTGGCGGTAACAACCGGAGCATCGGCGGTTAAACCTCCGATTCCGGGCATTGACAATCCGGCAATTTTCCAGCTCAGGACACTCGATGACGGTATTGCGATCAAAGGATTTATCAAATCGCACTCCTTAAAACGATCGGCCATTATCGGGGCCGGTTACATCGGCATGGAAATGGCGGAAGCGCTGAAATGGCTCGGGCTGGAAGTCATCGTCATCGAAAAGCTTCCGGGCATTCTGGGAACTATGGATGACGAAATAACAGCACTGGTCGAAAAGACGCTCGAGGGCAACGGTGTAAAGCTCCTGAAATCGACAGAGGTAAAATCGTTCGAGCAAAAAGAGAACGGACTGATAAGGATAGAAACATCGGGCGGAAGCTTTGATGTCGATCTCGTGATCCTGTCGATCGGCGTGAAACCGAACTCTCTGGTGGCGAAGGCCGCTGGAGTGGCAACGGGTGTCCATGACGCCATCCTCGTCAACGAGAAGATGGAGACCAACATACCGCACATCTACGCTGCGGGTGACTGTGCAACCGTCAAGCACATCATCCTGAAAAAAGACGTTTACCTGCCGCTCGGCACCACGGCGAACAAGCAGGGCAAGATAGCCGGAGCCAATATCGCGGGGGCCAACGAATCATTCAAGGGTGTTGCGGGAACCTCCGTGGTCAAGGTCTTCGACCTCGAGGTCGCACGGACCGGGCTGACCGAACGGGAAGCCCTCGACAACAAACTGAATGCGGTTGCAAGCGTCATTACATCGAAGACCCGTGCGCACTACTATCCGGGAGGCAAATCGATCACCATCAAGCTGGTCATGGAAAAAAAGAACGGCAAGCTTCTTGGCGCCCAGATGGCTGGCGGTGAAGGTGTTTCGAAGAGGATAGATATCATTGCAGCGGGACTGTATAAGGGCATGACCGTGGATGAGCTGTCACGGCTTGATCTCAGCTATGCTCCCCCCTTTGCCCCGGTGTGGGATCCGCTGCTCGTCGCTGCAACGGACGCTTTGAAAAAGGTTTGATATGCCGACCACTCAAATCACGTGGAAACAGGGAATGCAGTTTGAGGCCGTAACCGGTTCAAATCATCGTGTGACGATGGATGCAGAAAAAGCTCATGACGGCGATGATACCGGCGCGCGTCCAATGGAACTCCTGCTTGCGGGATTAGGCGGGTGCACAGGAATGGACGTCGTGTCGATCTTGAAAAAGATGCGCAAGCAGGTAACGAACTTCACGCTGAACATCCATGCCGAACGGGCTGCAGAGCATCCGAAGGTCTATACCTCCATAACTTTGGAGTATATTATTGAAGGAACCATGGAGGAAAAGGACGTCGAGCGGGCCATCGAACTCTCCCAGAACAAGTTTTGCTCTGCCTCTGCAATGCTCGGGAAAACGGCAAAACTATCGTATACCTACAAGCTCTTGAAAACTGGAGCAGGTAAACCGTGAGGCTGCGCTTTTTTACAGCAGCAGCCTTTCTTGTTATACTTTTCGCAACCTGTTCTTCGTACGCTGATTCCCTGTATTTATACGCGACGCCTGCATCTGCAGGTATGGGCGGGGCATTCGGTTCTATCGCGGACGACAATGCAGCGATCATCGTGAACCCAGCCGGCATCAGCGCAACAAAACGCTACGGTACAGAGACCGGCTACCTGTTTACCAACCCGTACAGTGGCAGCAGACTCGATTTCTCGGCGGTCGACAGTACGACGTCCGAGGTCGGTGCTGGATTTGGCTATTACCATGACATCTATAAACTGGCATCGGACTATGTCCAGAGGAACACCTATGCAATGGCGCTCTCCGCCGGCGAGCCCGGTGTCCTGAGCGTCGGTGTCACCGGGAGGATGGACCTGTTGTCCGGCGCGCTCTCCGGTCAGGCCGAATCTCTGGGATACGGTCTTATTTTTTCACCGGGTGTATCCTTCTTAAACCTTTCCATTGCAGGATTGAACCTCACCAGAATACGGGGAACACGGGATCAGCTTCCGCCGAGGCTGATCGATACCGGTATTTCCATGATCCTCCATGGTGTCCTGACCATTGCTTTCGACGCCGTCAAAAACCTCGAAGTGGCATCAAAGAACAGCATCGACTATCATGCCGGGGGTGAGCTGGTCTTCGTCCAGCAGATCGCATTGCGCGGCGGATACGCATGGGAAACGGCCGAGAACACCAAGACCTTTTCCGGCGGCATTGCATGGAAGGCACCGCGATTTACGCTTGCGTACACCTACGTCGGGGATGTCATGAACCAGAGCAACAGCACACAGCTCGTATCCTTTACCCTTTACCCGTTTTAGATACTGACAAGAATTTCTTGTTCCTTCGTAAGAAAGTCCCCGCTCTATTCCGCCTGATACCATGCATCCGGGATGCTCGCTCCCTGACCGAAGATCCACCCTTCAGGCAGAATGACGGAAATACTATACTACTATTGAATGACCGGGGTTATTGTTCGATCTTGACTGCTGTTCCGTACGCGATGACTTCATTCATTGCCTGGCCCTGCCCGGCATCGAATTCGCCGGAATCAAACCTCATCATGATAATAGCGTTCGCCCCGATACTCTTCGCCTGGGCTGCCATCCGTTCGATCGCGTCCTCTCTGGACTGCGTTACCATCTTCACATAGCCTTCCTGGGAGCCTCCCAGGATTGCGCTCAGATTACCGAGAAAGTTACCCACAATACTGCGGGACCGCACACTGACTCCAAAAACCGTACCAAGGATCCCGGTAACACGGTAGCCGGGGATGGATTCTGTTGTAACGATCAAAAAATCTGACATTGCCTTCTCTCCTTTTTCGTTTGATGAACGTTCCTGCATTACCTGCAGAGGACCGGAAACTGACCTCAAAGCTTGATGGTCACCTTGAGTTCATACTGTGCTTTTTCATCATCCACGGCAGTAACGGGAATGATAACTGTATTGTTGCTCAAAAGCTCGGGTTTACCCACCTCGAGAACATTGAGGAGTTTCTTCGAAACCTGAACACGTGCCGCAGCCTTTGCCGGTGACGGTGCCGGTGAACGCTGCTGTTCCGCCTTCGGCATGTCAGGCTCCCGGACCGGTCCGGAAACCTGCTGGTTCTGGATACTTTCCTGCTCCGTGCTTTCATTTTCCAGCTGAATCTCTTTGAGTTCCTTATTCTGCGCTTTCTCGGCATCGGTGATCGATGCCTGACTCTTGAGCCGGTGAACGACCAATTTTGTAATACCTGTGAGTGTCTGCAGCACGCCGGCGCCGGTACTCGCCGAACCCTCGAAATACGGCACGTTAAAGCGGTTCAGTTCCTTCTGCATGTCCTGGACGGTATTGACGTTCGGCAGATCCATCTTGTTATACTGGACCACGAGCGGTATATCGGTCAGAACCCTTCCATAGTGCTGAACATTCTCTTCAAGGTTTTTAAAACTTTCAAGGTTGTCGTACATTTTGTCTTTCTCGGCACTCGCCACGAAAACGATGCCGTCGACATTTTTCAGCACCAGTCTCCGCGTTGCGTTATAAAAAACCTGGCCGGGGACGGTATACAGCTGAAACCGTACCTTCATACCTTTAATCTCTCCCAGTTCGACCGGCAGAAAGTCAAAGAACAGCGTCCTGTCTGTCTGGGTGGCGAGGGTCATCAATTTACCCTTATGTTCCGGTTTTAATTTCTTATAGATATACTGGATGTTGGTGGTCTTGCCCGACAACCCCGGTCCATAATACACTATCTTTGCATTGATTTCCTTCTTGTTCGAGTTTAATAGAGCCATTATTTTGCATCTCCCATCATTCGTTTTGCTGTAGTGGCAACTACAGAAGCTATATTCTTACTGTTACTGAGATTCTTTAAGTCCTGTTTCGACATAGTTTCAAGCAATTTGATAGCTATCGGAACCGGCGTCTTCGGATTTGCTGCAAGCGCCTGGCGTATCCGGTAGTTCTTCTGCCATTCCCTGTTTCCCGCGATCATCCTGATGATGTCCTCGCTGACACTGCGCGAGTTCGTTATGCCGATAACCTCACCGTCCGTAATCCGGGGGCTTTTGATGACTGCTTCTATGACGACGCGGTTCGAATCCCTCAAAAGAATGTTCCGGGCCTCTTTGTTGCCAAGCAGTGCCAGTTTTATTTTCTGCGAAACAGTCATTTTTTGTATCCGCTGAAAAAGTGTCGCCCGCACACCTTCATCCATGCTTTGTCCTTCTTCCTGATCACTGATCAACTCGGACGGCAGTTCCTGGGCGATCAGGTTGACCGGGAGATTGTCAATGACCGTCGCGGGCAGGTCAGAACCCCGTTCCGACGGCAACTGCGAGGACATCTGGCTCGGCAGCATGGCCGTATCCGATGGCAATCCTGCCTTTTGAACATCGGCGGGCAGATCCCTGTTCTGGGAAAGTGCAGACGGCAGACCGGTACCCTTGTCCGCAGCTGCGGCTGTATCTTTCTTCTCGATCTTGATGTTCAGTTTCACCAGTTCCTTGCCCGCCACCATGGTAAAAAACTCCATGATCTGGTCTTTCGCTATTTTTGGCAGGCGGGGATTCGTTATCAACGCATCGAAGATCCTGTCGTTCTTGAGAATCCTCATCTGGTTCTTTGCAATGAGTTCGAGCAAGGATTCATTATCTGTTCCGGCAAGCATTACCAGGGTATCATCGGAGATATTTTTGTTCGTCACCAGGGCATCCAGCGAACTCTGGGACAGACTGCACTGCTGATAAACAAAGCTCAGGACAAAGTCAGGTACGTCGCCCGCTACCGCAGCATCGATTATTCCGGCCGGCATTGATGTTACCGTACTGAGCGCATCTGCCCGGGCCTGTTCATCACATTTTTCATAATGATAAGCTATAACGATCAGCAGTTCCCTCGGCTCGAGCGGTACCAGTCCCTTGACAACAGCGGACAGAAGTTGTTTCGGGAGGGACTCTTTAAGGTAAAGACGAGCGCTATCCGACAGATTCTCGAACATCTTATTTCATTTCCATCGTTGTTGTTTTTGCTCCAAACCTCTTTACCTTTGCCTCATACGCTCTCGCTGCACGGGAAGATGGAAACGGGAACGCCTTCACCGTAAACGTGGTCGATGAACTCTGAACCGTCTTAAGGAGTTCTTTCAATCCCGCTGCTTTGAGATTTTTTATGTCGGACGAAGCCCGTGCCCTGGAGGCATATTTGCCTATAAGAATCCGGTATCCGCCGTCCGCCTTCACGACCGAGGCATTGGAAATGTTCGCCACCATTAACTTGAGATTATCGGCAGTTGCTTCACCTTCCGATGGATAGACCTTGTCGACGTACAGGGCATAGGAGGTGACCGTCGTTTTGTTCTGTGCAACATCAAAGCTCAGGCCTTTATCCATGGACGCTCCTATCCGCTTGATCGTGCCGATGGCACCCTGGGTTCTGACGTTGTCGAGCGTTACTTCAAACTTTTTTACTGCCTGTTGTGCCGGTTGTACGGCTGCCGCAGGAGGTACATTTTCCGCCACCTGCGCGGCTGCCGGAGGTTTACTTTCATGACCGGTGTTTTCTGCAACGGGAGCCGGCTGTGCTGCCTGAGGAGCGGTCGCCGCTGCCGCAGGATGTTCAGAGGCACTCCCCGCTTCAGGACGAACAACGGCAACGTGCTGGGTTCCCTGGACGGCATTGTTCTGCACGGAAACCGGGGACGGATGACGCATCATGATATAGGCAACACCAAGAGCGAGAACAACGACGACTGCCCCCACCGAAGCAACAATCAGCTTGACGGAGCTGCCACTTTTTTTCGATTCCTGGGCAGTGACAACACGAGGACTTGCAGAACGGGCTGCAGGTACAGGAGCAGACGGGATGATGACCGGTTCTTCCCGGCTCGTCAGTTCGGAAACTTCATCCTGGGATGATTCAGCAGGAGATTTGAGAAAATCATCAAACAGCAGGCTCTCTTCCGCCCCCCTTGAGCTTCCCGGCTGAACTGTTTCCATCCCGGCCGTTTTCTTTGCCGGAGAGGTTTCTTCAATAACATCGTCTATCGGGGGCTTAAAAAAATTATCCTCCAGCAACTCATCCGCTATTGTTTTCTTTGTCCCTTTGCTCTTGTCATCCATACTATACTTTTACCTCTTTTTTGTTTTTACTTGCAATAATCTTCTCCGCGATATGCGCGGGTACCTCCTCATAGCCGAAATAGGTAATATCGAATGTTCCCATGCCCTTTGTTATCGACCTCAATTCATCACCATAGGACTGGACCTCCGAGAGCGGTACATGCGCCCTGATCACCTGTTTCTTGCTTTCGTCTGGTTCCATACCGAGTATTTTAGCCCGTTTTGAATTCAAGACGCCGATAACCTCACCGGTAAATGATTCCGGTACAACCACCGTGATCAGCATAATCGGCTCCAGTATTATGGGTGTAGCACTCTCCATACATTTTTTAAAAGCAAACGAGCCCGCGATCTTGAATGCGAGTTCCGATGAGTCAACAACGTGGTAAGACCCATCATACACCGTTGCTGAAAAATCCACAACAGGAAACCCAGCGAGGAACCCTTCCACTGCGGCTTCGCGTACCCCCTTCTCGACTGCCGGTACGTATTGTCTTGGGATTGCGCCTCCGACAATACTATCAACGAATTCGACACCTTTCCCCCGGTGCAGAGGTTCAAGCTTGAGCCATACATCACCGTACTGCCCCCTGCCGCCTGACTGTTTCTTATATTTCCCCTGAGCTTCTGCCTTTCCCTTGATCGTCTCTTTATAGGGAATGTCCGGCAGAACGAGCTCAAGATCAATCCCGTACTTGCGCCGTGCCTTGTGCATCACTATTTCCAGCTGTTCTTTCGAAACACCCTCGATGATCAGTTCTTTGATCTGGGCGTCCCTCCGCACCGACAGCGACGTATCTTCTTCCACGATCTTATTCAGGGTCTGGGTGATTTTATCTTCATCACTCTTGCCCCTGGGCTTCACTGCGTAGGCAACCAATTTCCTCGGTTTATAGAGAGGTTGTATATGAAAAGCATCTTTTATCCCTTTCAGGGTGTCCGTGGTCCTGGTGGTTTGCAGTTTCGCAAGTGCCACGATGTCACCTGCTTGTGCACTGTCGATGGGCTTGCTTTTCTTGCCGATCATCATGTGCAGATGGTTTGTTTTTTCCTCACTGCCGGTCTGTGCATTATAGAGCACCGTTTCCGGTGTCAGCTTCCCGGAAAATATTCTCACATAGCTCATTTTACCAGCGTACGGATCCATGGATGTCTTGAACACAAACACGACCGGCTTCTCCGCGTCCGTTTTGCCGGACTCGAGGGTCTGCACTCCGTCAGCAGACTTCAAGAGGACCTTCGTCGTGAGAAGTGTGGGATGCGGCAGCCAGAGGGAGCAGAATTCCAGAAGTTTATCGATCCCGATATTGAGAAGTGCAGAACCCGGCACCACCGGGAACAGTGCCCGCGATAAAACGGCTTTTCTGATTGCACCGGACAGTTCGCTGATATCCAGCTTCGCATTGTTGAGGTATTTTTCAAGGAGGGAATCATCACTTTCCGCAACGGCTTCGATCAATTTTTTTTCAAATTCCCCAGCCTCCGGAGGCGCGCCGCGGCTGCCTTGTTTTGGATGTCCGGAACCGTCTTTCGGATAGAGTGCAGCTGTTTTGTCAATCAGGTTGTAGACGCCCTCGAAGCTGTGTTCACTGCCCAGTGGCAGCGCGACCGGTGTCAGTGGAATGTTCAGGTGTGCGCTGTACTCTTTGAGGGATGCATAAAAATCCGCATTCTCGGCATCCATTTTATTGAGAAAAAACAATACCGGCAGGTCCAGGGCGGCCGTCTGTTTCAGGAGCATTTCCATTTCCTGTTTTATGTCCGTGTGCGCGCTCATGACAAAGATGGCTCCGTCGACGGACTGCAACGCATTGATCGTTTCGCCGATAAAACCGTCCTGACTCGGGGTATCGATAATATTCAACCGCATCCCGTTGATCTCTATCGTCGCAACAGATGCGGTGATAGTGGTCAGGTGTTCGAATTCTTCCTGCTCAAGTACCATGTTGGATGTCTTATCGATGACCTTTCCAATACCCGGAACAGCCTTCGCGTTATACAGCAGCGTATCTGCCAACTGCGTTTTACCGCTTGATCCGAATCCAATAATTGCAATGTTCCTCGTCTGCTCGTTACGGTCGCTCATTTTGCCCCCTTGAGTAGTCTGCGGAATACGGCCCGTGTCCTGCCTGCGAACCTGTTAACAGGGTTATCCCGGGTAAAAAATGAAAACACCGGTTTCCTGCGCACACCGAGCTTTTTGATTTCCTCCTTGAGTTCTTTGTTCGCGCCGTCTATCCGTAAGCCTTTGTAAAAGGCTTTTACCGCCATGTGTTTGTTGCTGACGGCAAGGTACAGCTTGCCAAGATTCAGATAAAAATCAGGATGAAAAAATTCCTTTTTGATGGCTTCGTTGCATAATTCGATACCCTGTTGGTAATTGTGCGCAACGACCCCGGTCAGATAACCGTAGTACGAGAGATATCTCGCTTCCGTTTCATAGACAGACGATGACGTATTCTCGAAAATCCTCGCCAGAAGTTCAAAGGCTTCACGCTCCTTCTTTGCCCGGATTAAGGTAAGGGCTTTTTCAAACAATTCTTCTGCACTTTCAGAAGTCATGGAGCCTCCCTCTATTTTTTAGCGAGATTCTTGCTATATATTAGCTTTAACCCCTTTAAAGTCAAGAATTCATCAACTTCGCTGATGCTCGAACAGGCATTTCCGATCAGCTCTGCAAACCCTCCGGTGGCGATCACGAACGGTTTCTCTTCATTCATTTCTTTCGCTATCAGCTTGATTATACCGTCGACCAGGGACAGATAACCGTAAAATATGCCCGACTGCATGCTCTGGACGGTGTTGGTCCCGATAACCGCCGGCGGCGCCGTGATCTCAATCCGGGGAAGCTTGGATGCATGCGTGAACAGGGCCTCCAGGGATATACCGATTCCGGGTACGATGACCCCTCCCAGGTATTCTCCTTTTTTGCTGACACAATCAAACGTCGTGGCCGTACCGAAATCAACGATGATCAGGTTTTTTTTGTGCTTGTCATACCCGGCAACGGCGTTCACGATCCTGTCTGCGCCGACTTCTTTCGGGTTATCGTACATTATACTGATACCCGTCTTGATACCGGGTCCGATGAGAAAGGGTTTTAAGGTAAACAGTTCCAGGCATGCCTTCTCGAGCGCCGCAATGACGGGAGGAACGACGCAGGAAACAGCGATTCCACGGACGCCGGAGACCGATATTTTGTCGAGGGCGAACAGTTCTTTGAGCAGCAGCTTATATTCATCGGCAGTCCTGTCCCGTGATGTTACGACTCTCCAGTGCGTGATCAGGGTATCATTCTCGAACACCCCGAACACTATATTCGTATTGCCGACATCAATGGTTAACAGCATACGCTTCCTTTATCTATCCAACTCTATATACATCTCCGGATTTGATCGTTGTCGTTTCACCGCGATCATCCCGGAGCACCAGCCTGCCGGATGCATCTATATCTTCCACGAAACCGCTCATCCTCTCTGCACCGCTCTGTATTTGAACACGTTTATTGATCATTGTGAACCTCTGCATATAGTGTTCTTTAATGCTCATAAAGCCCTGGTGAGAACAATAATAAGTATACCATTCATGGAATTCCCTGTAAAGATAGTTCAGTAGCCCGGCCCTGTCGTAGGTTGTACCGGTCAGCGTCTTCATCGATGTTGCAGATCCGGAAAGCTGTCCTGGATACTCTCCCGGTTCCGAATTGACATTGATACCAATCCCGACAACGAGGTATGGTCTTCCGGGATCACCGTTGCCGAGTTCAAGCAAAATGCCGCTGATTTTCTTTCCCGCAATCATGACATCGTTGGGCCATTTCAGTTCTGCAACAATGCCGCTCACATGTTCGAGAACAATCGCCACAACCATACCAGCAAGCAGACTGATCGCGGGTATATCATCATACGCAATGACCGGCTTTACAATGATCGACGTATACACATTGACACCCGGCGGGGAATGCCACACCCTGCCCTGCCTCCCCCTGCCGTGTTCCTGTGCGTCCGCAACAACGACTGTCCACTCGTCGCTGCCCTCCCGTGCCAGACTGTTTGCCAGTGTGTTCGTGGATTCTACGGAAGAACGGTAAACCAGGCGCCTGATAAAATGCAAGGACTGTACGGAATGCCGGATATCATGTTCGTACGAGGGCATTATTGCTACAGGTGATGTGTCACGACATACGCGAGCGAGCGCAGGAAAACAGTTACACTCCCCCGTGCATTGTCGAGCCGTATGACATCGGAAAACAGGAACAGGGACGTAAACACAATAAACATCATCAGGGCATAATACACATACGGAACAAATTTCTTGGTAACAGACGACGGGTCTATGCCGCTGATGACAGCCTTTAAGGTCTTTATCAGGTTACCGGCTCTCCCGGCATCATTCCTTCCGTCAGACGTACCATACTGCTCTTCCGATGTTACCATATCCCCGCTGTTTTCAATCTGATGTATCATATTCAACTGGATACTGGCATCATCATAGCCTTTATGCTGGTGCTCGGGATTCGGTCTCTGTGCCGGATCATGGCTCATCCTTTCATGATGAGCGTCATGATCCTTCGCGAGACTTCTGTTCCTGTCGGTTCGCCGTTGAAAATCACGGGATGTATCCGCCTTCACCATGATCGGTGTTTTGCACACCGGGCATTGCACCATCTGAACTCCCCTGCCAAAGGCGTCCCCTTTCAGGAGAAATTCGTTACTGCACTTCTCACAGATTATCTTCATAGTTCTTCCTTTATAACCTTATCCTTAAGTAAGGTACTGATGATATCAAGCCCTGCCTGCGGGTCCGGGTTCAGGAGAAAGGACGACGTCAATATATCATTGTTCCCGTTGAAAATACGCATGAGTTCTTCCTTTTCTTCGCTTGTTTTCAGGGTGTGCAATGGATTTACAACAAGCTTTTTCTTCAAACTGCCGAAGAGCGGCTCTATCCTGTTGACCTCATCCAGCATTCGCAGACCATCCATGAGCAATGTCTGGGTATCAACAGTTATCCTTGGTTCGCCGACAATGCTCTTGAACTTTATATCGAACTCCCCTTCTGTCAGGAACAGCATCCTGTACACGGCATTTTCCCGGGTCAGATCACCGTAATAGGCATCAATAATACTGCCCTTGTCGAAGAGCAGCCAGCCGATTTCGTGAATGTCGTGTACCTGCAACGTTCCGGATTTTCTGTTCAATTCAAGCATCTGTATCAATTCCATGATTGATACGTCGTGAAGATTCCCGGTAAACTTTGTTTTTCTGCTGGCATCAGCCATGCTGATGGCCACCTGTTTATTTTCTTCATTTGTTTGGCTCAATCGTATAAGTTTGAGGAGAAGCAGTGTGTATAAAAACCGGTATGCATCATCGTGAGACACGCCGCTCTTCGCAATCAGCTCATAGATAGTCCGCTTCCCGTTGATGAGTCCCATCAGCCTGTTGAATGACTGGGGAAACTTGAAATCCTCGATATTGAAAATATTATCGGGGCTGAAACTGACGATCTCGCCCGTTTCCTGAAGCTTCGTTTTGATAGCTTCTATCCCGGACTTTCTCCTGATGCCTTCAAAGAGAAGGATGGGAAACGAATCCTGTATCGAGGTCATTTCTTTAATGCCCCTTACTTTTTCCTCTTTCGTGTACGTGAAACCGTCCCATGAAAACATGCTGAGGATGATTTCCTTCATATTGTCCGAAATAGCATGTTCGAGACTGTCCTCGCTGATGGCTCCCAGTATGATAAGTGCATCGCCCAGCCGTTTGCCGCGCTTATTCATAATGTCGTACGCAGATGTTAGAACACCCTCGGATACGAGTCCTTTCCCCATCAGCCATTTGTCCAGCCGCTCGTCCTCGCTGCTGCTCATAGCGAACACCGGGTTGCCGCTGTCCCAGTAGACCTCTTTGACAACCCCCTGGTCTCCATAACAGGTGAGCTTCCCGGTCCACAGAACATGCGCGAGCTCTGAAAACGTTTCCTCGACACAGTCGGATGTATACTGGTCTATTTTCTCACTGGGAAGATCGTAGGACTCCGCTTGTTTCAACGATGCCAGCAGATCATCTTCATTGACAGGCTTTCGCAATAAAACATGCATACCCCATCGGTTGATTACTTCCGGGCGCTTGTTTTCCGGTATGTTGTTCATGAATACGATGAACTGTGCATATCCACCGTGCGGCGTCCCTTTGAGACGCTTGACGAGCTGATAGCCGTTCAATCCTGGGAGTAAACAGTCGAGAATGACAACTTTATATGCATACTTCCCGACAGCATCAATAGCCTCTATCGGGGACGATACACTGTCATAAACGTACTCATTATCCTGCAGGAGCTTTTCCACCCGGCTCTTAACGTCGGGCAGCCATGTAACCACTAACAATTCATGGGATCTCATATAGTATCCATTATTTTATAATGAGAAAAAGTATACATGAAATATCATTAAAATCAAGCGAGCGAGACAGAACGATGAAAGATTTTAATCAAAACCCGGCCTGGAACTGGACAGCCAGAAGATTGCTGTTTTTCCGGGTTCCTTCCACATCCTTGATCCCGTAATCTACCTGGAGCCTCGTAACCGTCGTAAAATTCCAGTTCATCCCGATGGTGTATACCGTCGACGTGCTGCCGGTGGTTATATCTGGATTGTAGGTATCGTATTTCAGCACACCCTGCAGCTTGTGCGGAAGAATGAAATACGCTGTCTGGGCATACCATCCCTGCCTTCTGGTAAGGACCCTGCCGGAACTGCTTTCATAGCCGTCGCTGCCTCGTATGAATTCAACGTTGACCGATACCGGTTCATGGACGTACGCAAGGCCGGCTCCGATCCTCGTGCGCTCATAGCTGCTTCCGGTAAGGTTCGACAGTGCGTATCTCCCGGCATAGTATTCACCATCTACAGAGAGGTCCGTAAACGGGTGGATCACCAGCCTGCCGACATAGTCCTTTTGATCGTTCAGGTCCATGGTGTTGATCCCCTGCCCGTTCAGCACTGCAAGAGCATATTCGAACACGAACATGTTCTGCAGCTTGAGAAAATTACCGCCCGCCTTGATCCCTATGTCTCTTCCGTTCTGGTTGCCGATAATATCCTTGCTCCGCGCGACGAGCGCTTCGACTGCCTGGGAACGGTCTATGGTTTCAAGGTAAGCCGACGAGATCAGGTTTTCCTGACTGAATGGTATTTTGAACTGCCCTGCAGTGATTTTCAGATAATATCCGGCCGTACAGTCCGCATAAGCATCGAGCAGCCTGGCTGCTGGTCCTTCAAACGCCGGCTGCAGTTTATACCCGACGCTGTCGGTTATATCTCCGCTGACATCGAGCCGTGCCCGGTGTATGTCAAAACCTGCCGTGGCATTTTCCGGGTATTGATACCGTACCTGTGCATACCCGTGCACCCTGAGCCATGTCCCTGCGGTTCCATCGTAATATTTGCCGGTGTCTGGTTTCTCCTCGTTCTGCACAAGCTCATTACCCGAAGATCCGGCATCGTGCGCATTGATGACCTTTTGATCAGTTATGAGGGACAGAAGATCATCCGTATCAGATGCAGAAGCGCTCATTGAACAGGTAAAAGAACTCAATACTGCACATACGATGAAACAAATGTTTTTCATCCGGGTTCCTTCTTCACGGGGAGTCCGGTGAAGATAATTTTCCTGATCTTGTCTTTATTCTACAGATGAAAGCACTCCTCTGCCTCCATGCATGACGAAGAGTGACTCATGTGTCAAACATTTGCTCTTAAAATGCTCTTTTTGTTATGATGCCGATACAGGTCCTTATTGTAGCAGCGCAGCGGCAGTCTGTTCATCATTGCCGCAAAACATTGATTGCACGAAACGCAGGATGCAGCCTCCGATTTTCCCGCCCTGAACCGCTTCACCAGGTCAGGTTCCCGTATGAACGGACGCGCCATGGAAATAAAATCCAAATCTCCGTTGAGGAGGTGTTTTTCCATGAACCCCTTTGACCGCATTCCTCCGACGACGATCAACGGGATGCTGCCTGTTGCAGACCGTATGACCTTCGCACCATCGAGGTTATATCCCTCTTCAAGGTTGTAGTTACCGTCGAGCCTTTTCGTCATGACCCAGGCCGCAGGCCGCTTCCAGAGAGGAAATGCCCTGACAAGCTCGCGGACCGGCACATCACCCCTGATCATGTTCATGAAGGAATAGACCGGCAGTGAACAGCTGGTTTCAATACCGTCGACCTTCAGTGCCGCAAGCCAGCCGCAGTATTTTTTTGCCAGTTCAGGCTGTACGCCGTCTTTCGGGGCAAAGTCGTTGACATTGATCTTGACGATCACCGGCATGTCCGGCGGCAGAGCCGTTCTGACTGCAAGCATCACTTCCCTCATGAGCCGGAAGCGGTTTTCATCCGAGCCTCCCCATGCATCATCCCGGTCATTCAAAAATGGTGAAAGAAACTGGCTGATCAAATATCCGTGTGCTGCATGGATCTGAACACCATCGGCCCCTGCCTCTGCTGCACGCTGTGCCGCATCGCTGAATGCACGGATAGCGGTCACTATGTCGTCCTGAGACATCTTCGCCGGTTTGAACAAATAGACTGGGTCACGCCGTGATCCGGAGGGTCCCATCGGGGTCCTTCCGAGCACCTCCCTGCTGGTCTGCATACCGGCATGGGCGAGCTGGAAGAATATCTTCGCACCATATTCATGCACCGCATCTGTGAGCCTTCGCAGACCAGGGATCATATCATCACTATAGATGCCTGTCTGGAAAGGCATGGCCTTGCCATAGGGATGAACATTCATGAAACCCGGTATGATAAGCCCCACATCACCCTTTGCGAGGAGTCTGTAGGTAGTGATCAGTTGTTCTGTCACGATTCCGTCAGGTCTTGACATACTTTCGTACGTTGCGGACTTGACGAACCGGTTCTTGATCTCAGTTTTACCAATCTTGTATGGCGTGAATAGTATGGACATAAACAACCTCTCCTTGATGTATATCAAAACAAGGGAAGCTTAACAAACAGGCATTGGCGCCATGCTTGATAAAGCGCCTGCAAAAAGCAGGTAATAATTCTAAACGAAACAAAAAGCTCTGCATTTTCTATCGCTGATACGGGGTAAGAGATCACGAACCGGCAACTGCGAAAAAACCTCGAATCCGATAAAAAAGGGCGATGGCACACATGCGCCACCGCCCTTATAATTGATCACGACCCTGATGATTTCTCTCTTACGGTGCAATCACCCACATGCGTGAAGTCGTGGAACCTTCCTCAACCGTATAGATAAGCTGCGACGGCGGTATGGCAACCCCGTTTGGATGTAACATAGGGCTTGTAGCATGCGGTACAAGTGCTGTCACATGTCCCAGAGGGTCAATACGGAATAAACCATTAGAACTGTCATCTACACTTATAAGGTTTCCATAGATATCAAAGCCAAGTCCTTCTGAGCCGCCAATACCTGTGCTGGAGGGTACATAAGTTGTTACTGCTCCACCTGTAGAGGCACTTACAGTCTTTATAGATTTTCCGCTATAATCGCTTATATAGAGGTATCCGTTGCGATAAATTATTTGATAACCGCCGGTAATACCTGTTGCAAAACCGTAAGTTAGTGTAGCGCCATCCCACGTGTCGATGGTTGCTCGTGTGCCTATGTATAGTTTACCGCTGCTATCGTATGCAAGGCCGCGTGCACCACCATCACTGCTTATAATTGATCCTAAAGGAAGTACTGTACTTGTGATACCCGTTAATGAGACTGTAATAACGCTGCCATCAAATGAACCAACTGTAAGGGTTCCGGAGGGGTTGGGTGTTATCGAAGCACCATAGCCTTCAATCTGTGCAAGTGTCCTCATAGCTCCGTCAGGTCTTATTTCTAATATAGCGTCACCATAGGGTTCATTAAACCACTCGTTTACAGCATAGAAATTGCCGTTTAGATAGGTAATATCATACGGGTCTGCAAACCCTGCTGCATAGGTATTGACCTTGCAGGCGCTGTTTACATGATACACCAGTCCGTCAGAAGGATCTCCGACTAACAGGCCTCCGGCCCCGTCGGGTATGATGGAAGAATTCGCGTTTGTCTCCCATGGTGAGAAATCAGCGCACATCGTGCTTGCAGCTCCGCCTCCGATCCCTGCGGTTGACAATACTTGATTCGAATTACTGGTCGCCAGAATCGATGTCCCCGATATACTGACACCATAAGGTGCTGTAATACCGGTCACATAGCTGTTTGTCACCGCACCATTTGTGCCGGTTACTACAATCTTTGATATTGTATTATTCCCCAGACACGCGACGTAAAGGTTTCCACTCCCGTCCGCTGTGATACCGTACGGTGCTGATGGAAGAGCAAGGCTTAAGGTCAGATTCACAACACTCAAGGTTGTTCCGTTGATCTGTGTGATCTTGCTTGATCCGCTGTTCGCTACGTACAGATCCCCATTTGAATAAGTCACACCTATGGGATTGGTGAGTATACCATTGCCTGGTCCAAGGATAGACCACGTGTCACCGGTTGTCGGGTTAATACCAACAAGGGTGCTGTTGTAGCTGTCTGTTACGATAAGGTTTCCGCTGCCATCCATGGTAATGCCTGCGGGGTCTGCAAGGGTACAGCTTGCACATGATGCGGTTGCAGGAACTATCTTTGTCGTCCAGCCTGTCGCATTGTCCACAGCAAACACGCCGGCATTGTCTGCTATATAGAGTTTACCGGTGGTGCTGTCATATACCTCTCCCTGAGGACCTGTTAAAGACGCTGCAGGAAACTGGGATATGTATCCGGACGGAACGATCCATTCGTTTATGTTGTTGCTCATCTGCTTGTTGATGAGTACTGCCACGCTTGCCTGGTACGGGGTTGATACACCTGTTGTTCCGCATCCCGTGACCGTGATCTGTGTCGATGTTGCGCTGACAACCATAGCAGGCGTACCATCACAATAGACTGTGATATCTGAAAGTGTTGTCGTGAAGTTCTCGCCGGTGACGGTAATTACCGTATTAAATGATGCTGTCGTCGGGTCCAACCCGGCAATGACCGGTGCGGAGGCAAGAGGTCCAGGCTGGCCTTGAAGGCCTGTTTTACCTGTTGGACCGTTGCTCCCATTGTTTGCGCATCCTGCTGCTATAATGACAGCAAACATGCCCGCAACCATCAGATTAAGTAATGCTTTTGTTATCTTCATATTGTCTCCTTTTTACCTTTATCTCTTTAAATTCCCCTCTTAAGATAAGAGGGGGTAGGGGAGTTATGATATTTATTACAGAAGCAGAATGTAACTCCCTTGGTCCCTCTTAAGTAAGAGGGATAACGCAGATGAACTCCCTGCTTAAGAGGGAGACTCAAATCGCAGTTAATACTTAATTCCATGATCTCCTTCATGATCTCCCCTTACGGTGCAATCACCCACATAATTGAACCCGTTCCACCCTCTTCAACCGTGTAGATCATCTGTGACGGCGGAATGGCAATGCCGTTGGGACCGATCAACGTACTTGTTGCAGGTGGTACAAGAGCTGTCATATGCCCTTGAGGATCTATACGAAACAATCCGTCATTCCTGTAATCTGCAACATAAAAGTTGCCGAATATATCAAATCCTATGCCTTCCGGACCAAGAAGCCCTGCTGTTGAAGGGATATATATAGTTACCGGTCCACCGGTTGATGCGCTTACCACGTCTATTCTGTGATAGTCATAATCGCTTACATAGATATTGCCGTTGTGATACGCTATCTGGTAACAGCCTGTGTTCCACGCAAATTCGGATGTCAGTGTTGAGCCGTTCCACTTCTCGATAGCACCGCAATTGTTTACGAACAGATTGCCGCTGTTATCATACGCAATACCGGATGTACCGTTGGTAAAGGTGCCCAAAGGAAAGACGGTACTGGTAACACCCGTCGAAGAGACGTTGATAAGACTGCCGTCCCAAGAACCGACGGATAAGCTGCCTGAAGGGTTTCCCTTGACCGAGGCGCCGTAGCCCTCAATCTGTGCAAGCACTTTCATAGCGCCGTCAGATCTTATCTCTAATATACTGTCTCCATAAGGTTCACCAAACCAGTCGTTAACGGCATAAATATAACCGTTGGCATACGTCATATCATAGGGGTCTGCGAAACCCTGTGTATAGGTACTTATAGAGCATGTGCTGTTTACATGATAGATTATTGCGTCATGGATATCTCCGACAAACAAACCTCCAGCCCCGTCAGGTATGATGGACGAATTCGAGTATATATCCCACGGCGAGAAGTCCGCGCACATCGCACTTGCGGCCCCGCCGCCGATCCCTGCGGTTGACAACACTTGATTCGAATTACTGGTCGCCAGAATCGATGTGCCCGATATACTGACACCATAAGGTGCTGTAAGTCCGGTCACATAGCTGTTTGTGACCGCACCATTTGTGCCAGTTACTACAATCTTTGATATTGTGTTGTTCCCCTGACATGCTACATAGAGGTTGCCGCTCCCGTCGGATGTAATACCTTCCGGTGCAGATGACAGGGCAAGGCTTAAGGTCAGATTCACAGCACTGAGGGTCGTGGCATTAATTTGTGTAATCGTACTTGATCCGTGGTTGGCAACGTACAGATCCCCATTTGAATATGTCACTCCAATGGGTGCGTTGAGTATACCATTGCCGGGTCCAAGTACATACCATGTCGTACCGGTAGTCGGATTAACACCAACAAGGGTGTTGTTGTAGCTGTCTGTTACGATAAGGTTACCGTTGTTGTCCATGGTAATGCCTGCGGGGTCTGCAAGGGTGCAGTTTGCACATGATGCGGTTGCAGGAACTATCTTTGTCGTCCAGCCTGTCGCATTGTCCACAGCAAACACGCCGGCATTGTCTGCTATATAGAGTTTACCGGTGGTGCTG
>JAJYLM010000105.1 GCA_021787655.1 bacterium | reverse complement strand
GTTGCCCATGCCGGTGATAATGATCCCGCCGGTCCCGGCCTGCTTGTACAGGTCCTTGATATTGTAGTCCTTCCAGTTCGCATTGGGCCTGAAGGTGTCCGGGTTCCTGACGATGCTGATGCAGTCGGTCGGACAGAACGTCGCGCACCGCATGCACCCGACGCAGTTATAGTCGAGACTGTAAATGAGGTCCCTGTCCTGGTCATAGAGGTTGGCTCCGTACGAGCACTGGGTGACGCAGGCTTTACACCGGATACACGTATCCATGTCCCTCTGAACTACATAGTCAAAGTAGTGGTTGTAAGGGTTCTTGTAAAGCATGGTCTACAGCCTCCTCTGGTTGTCGTTTATCATACGTTTCGTCCTTACTGTTGTCTGCGGAGATACCTTGTCTGCGGCTTAACCTGCAGGGTGGTAACCTTCCGTGGCTTATAAAATAAGGCAATTTGTTTGTTTAACCTTAGTTTATAATATAAAGTTACTGTTCCATACGAGCTATGTCAAGAACAATTGCAGCCGGACAGTATGTTCAGCTTGACATTGGAACGGCCCGGGGGTATCCCTTCTGAGGAAGGCATGTTGAACGGCTCTCCGCCGCTACCATTGGTCACGAGCGCGGGGTCACGGCGGACGCTGCGGTGAACATGTCCGGAATTGAAAAATCCCGAGGAAAAGGAACCACCGATGCTGGACACGATAGATACCAAGATCATTAACATTCTGCAGAAGGACAGCAGGACCACGTACCGCGATATCGCGAAGAAGGTCAGGCTTCAGCCGCCGTCCGTCATCGAACGGGTGAAAAAGCTCGAACGGGAAGGCATCATCAAACGGTACGTTACGCTCATCGACGAGAAGAAACTGGGCATCGACGTCACCGCGTTCATCGGTGTTTACATCGAGCATCCGCAGTATATCGACAGCTTCGAGAAGGCGATTGCCGGCATCAGCGAGGACATTCTCGAGTGTCATCACGTGACCGGAGACTACACGCTGCTCCTGAAAGTCAAGACCCGCAATACCAGCACGCTGGAAAAGCTCATCAAGGAACTGCGCGGTATCACCGGCGTCGTCAGGACGTACACGATGGTTGTGTTTTCGACCTTGAAAGAGGACTGCGCCATCCCGGTCAGGGAATCTGCGAAATAAGAGGTCCTTCGGTCTCCCCGCTTGCTGCGGCACATCCCCTGCAAACCGTTTTGTTCAAAACGCTTGACTTTTTTCAGCCAGACAATAAATTGAAACCACCGTTCATAAATTGAATGGATATTCGGACATAACAGATCAGAGTCCGGCGGGGCGACGTTCCCCGGATGAAGGATAAAGAGGTAGAACACTCTGAATAACAAAAAAGTGCTGGTTGCTTTCGGTGCGGTCCTTGTCGTGCTGATCATTATTATCGTGAAGGTCAGGAACGCGAAAAAGAGCGTTGCCAGTATCCGGTCAGTGACGCTGGTGACGGTGGCACATCCCCGGCGGATGACCCTGAAAAAAACGATTACCCTGACGGGCAGTATCATGGCATACCAGCAGGCAAACATCTATGCGCGGGTCGGCGGGTACCTTGAAAAGATCCCGGTCGACATCGGGGACCGGGTCGCCCGGGGGCAGGTCCTTGCCGTCATCAATTATCAGGATTTGCAGGACCAGTACCAGCAGGCGCAGGCGAACTTCGAGTATGCGAATATCCAGTACGATCGGGCAAAAAAACTCATCAAAAAGCAGCTCATCGCCCAGAACGATCTGGACATGGCGAAAACGAACTATGACGTTACCGAGGCGGCAAAGAACCTCGCGGCCCTCAATCTCAGCTATGCCGTCATCCGCGCTCCCTTCAGCGGCTATATTGCCAGCAGGTATGTTGATCCCGGAACATTGATCCCGGGCTCCACGCAGATGGTTCCCGCGAACCCGCTCGTGGTGCTGGTCGATATCAATACCGTGAAGATCATGATCAACATTCCCGAACACAGCGTGGAGGACGTGCACACCGGCATGCCGGTCACGACGCTGACGGACGCGTATCCCGGCAAGGTATTCAACGGCAGGATTACGCGGATATCGCCTGCACTGGATCCGGTGACGAGGACCATGGCCGCTGAAGTGGACATAGCAAACCCGGACCACCTGCTTAAACCCGGCATGTTTTCAAAGGTAAATATCGTTTCGGAGATGCACAAGGACGTCCTCGCTGTCCCGGTATCCTGCATCTTGAACCAGGAGGATCAGAAGACCATTTTCGTGGTTTCCGGCGGTACCGCGCGGAGCGTTCCCGTTCAGGAAGGCATTGCAGCGGACGGGATGGCCGAGCTCACGAGCGGCATCGGTCCTGACGATGAAGTCGTTATCCAGGGAGAAGATGCCCTGCGTGACGGCCAGAAGGTCGAGGTTCAGCAGGAACAAGGTGGAATGTAAATGCCGCTGTCTAAATTTGCACTGAAAAACCCCATTTCCATCCTGATGCTCGCGATCGCTGTCGTTGTCCTCGGGGCCACGAGTGTGAACAAGCTTCCCATCGACGTGTTCCCGAACATAACGATACCGGTTGTTGCGATCGGCACCTTGTTTCCGGGTGCGAGCCCGGCTGATGTCGAGCAGGCGATCACCTATCCCATAGAAAAGGCGGTTTCTGCAGTCAACGACGTTTCGTACATACAATCGACCTCGAAAGAGGGGTTCTCCATGGTCATGGTGTTCTTCAACTGGGGGGCGAACGTCGATAAAGGCGCGGTCGATATCATCGAGAACATCCAGCGTATCATGAGCCAGCTTCCCCCGGGCCTCGAGCAGCCGTTCGTCGTCAAGTTCGATATCTCGAACATCCCGGTCTGCATGGTGACCGTTTCCAGCAGCAAGATGAACGGCCTCCAGTTGAACGACCTTGCGACCAATGTGATCGAGCCCCAGATCGAGCACCTGCCGCATATCGCATCGGCAACGGTGAACGGCGGAATGATACGGCAGATCAACGTGGACCTGAACCCCGAAAAGCTCATCGCGGAAAATGTTTCATTCATGGACGTGATCAATGCAGTGAACAATGCCAATTTCATACAACCCAGCGGCGATATCAAGCTGAACAATCTCGATTACAACCTGTTCACGACCAACCAGTTCAAGACCATTCCGCCGATGAACAACATCGTCGTCAAGGTCTCCAACGGCGTGCCCATCCACATCAGCGACGTCGGTCATGTGATCGACAGTGCCGAGACGCAGACCAACATCGCCCGGATCAACGGGAAGCAGGGCGTGTACCTCATGGTCAACAAGACGCCGGGTGCAAACACCGTCGATGTTGTCAACGAGATCAAGGCACTTTTGCCGCACCTGCTGAATATACCGGAAGGCGTCAAGTTCAACCTGACCTTCGATCAGTCGGTGTACATCAAACAGGCCATTTCCAGCCTCATGCATGAGGCTGTCCAGGGTTCGCTGCTCGCCTTTATCATCATCCTGATATTCCTGAGGAGCTTTACCAGTACGCTGATCATATCACTGTCCATCCCCCTCTCTGTCATGGGGACGTTCATCCTGCTCTATTTTGTCGGCCATCAGACACTCAACACCTTCACGCTCGGTGCACTGACCCTGAGTGTCGGAAGACTGGTGGACGATGCCATCGTCGTGCTCGAAAATATCTACCGGCACCGGGGGCTGGGCAAGAGCCCGGTCAAGGCTGCCCTCGACGGTACCGGAGAAGTCGCAATGCCCGTCCTTGCATCGACCATCACGACGATCTCCGTCTTTTTCCCGGTCGTGTTCATCACCGGCATTGCGAAACTGCTGTTCGAACCGTTCGCACTGACGATCTCGTTTGCACTCATCGCGTCGTACTTTGTCTCGCTGACCGTCATCCCGGTACTGACGAAGAAATATCTCAAGCCCGAACGTGAGTACAGCCTGAAATCAAAAAAGATCCATGAGCGGGTGTTTGCGAGGAGCAAGGAATTTTTCGATCGCATCGACACGATGTATCAGTCGACGCTTCAGTGGGCGTTATCGCACAAGAAGGTCGTCGTCTACGGGATCGGCGGGTTCTTTCTCGTGTCCCTGCTGCTGGTGAAATTCATCGGGACTGAATTTTTCCCGGAAACGGACGAAAGCCAGTTCTCGCTCATCATCCGCGCCCCGATCGGGACGCGGCTCAGGATCACCGACGATTATGTCAAGCAGCTGCAGGACCTGATCAAATCGGTGATTCCCGCAAAAGACATCAAAACGATCATTTCGAACGAGGGTATGCCCTCGGGATTTGCAGCCATCTGGAGCCAGAATACAGGGCCCGATACCGCCCAGATCCAGGTCAACCTCGTGACACCGGACAAGAGGAAGAGGTCCGACGTTCAACTGATGAACGTCGTCCGCAAGCGTGTTGAGGGGGCAATCCCGGGTATACAAACCTACTTTATTGCAGGAGGACTTGTTTCCCGCGTCATGAACTTCGGGTCAACGGCGCCCATCGACGTGGAGCTCTACGGCTATGACCTCGCGACCGCGGCAAAGGAAGCAGAGGTCGTCGCGTCCGTCATGCGCAAAACAGCCGGTGTTACGGACGTCATGATCAGCAGGCGGGAAAACTACCCGGAGCTCGACATCAACGTCGACCGGGAAAAAGCTGCACTGGCAGGCGTCAACCAGAGGATAGTGGCGAACACGGTGCTCACTGCCATGAGTTCGAGTCTGAACATTTACCCCTCCATCTATACGGATCCCCTGTCCGGCAACGAGTACTATGTCGTTGTGCAGATGGACAAGCGGTATACCGGCAGCAGGGAGAACCTCGACAACCTTCCGCTCCCGACCTATAACGGCAAGACGATCTTTCTCAAGGACATCGCAGCCATCACGCACGGGGTCGGCCCTGTCCAGATCGAACGGAAATACCAGCAGAGGGTCATCCATATCACGGCGAATGCGACGGGACGGCCGCTCGGTGATGTTGCCGGCGATCTGTCGAAACAGTTCGCAAAGCTTCACCTTCCGCCGGGGTTTTATATCGATATGAGCGGTGAGGTCGCGCAGCAGAAGGGTGCGTTTGCAAGTATGCTGTTTGCCCTCCTTCTTGCCATCATGCTGATCTACATGATCATGGCGTCGCAGTTCAAATCGCTGCTCGACCCCTTCATCATCATGTTTTCCGTGCCCATGGGCCTGATCGGCGTCCTGTGGATGCTGTTCCTGACGAATACGACGCTCTCCATAGAATCGTTCATGGGTATCATTATGATGATCGGTATCGTCGTGAGCAACGGTATCCTGCTCGTCGACTACACGAACAGGCTGCGGGAAGAGGGCATCGAACTGCACAAGGCCGTTGTCCAGGCCGGGAGAACGAGGCTGCGTCCCATTCTTATGACGAGTCTTGCGACGATCCTCGGTCTCATTCCCATGGCGATCGGCATCGGTACCGGCAGTGAGACGAACATGCCGCTCGCCCGCGCTGTCATCGGCGGGCTGCTGGTTTCGACGGTCCTGACCCTGCTGCTCATTCCGACGCTGTACACGGTCTTTGAGGAACGGTTCAAGAGGTCCATAAAACAGGATGAGGAACTGAAATGAACACATGCTGCAGAAAATCGACAGTATTCGCGATGCTGAGGATCGCCCTGGGGGCTGCCGTCCTGGCAGCGACCCTGATGTTCCCGGCATATGCACAGGCAGACGGCGCACTTTCACTGAAGCAATGCATCGATATCGCACTCCGTCAGCAGCCGCAGCTCCGCGCCAGCGCGTCATTGACGCAGGTCAACTCGGCGGTATTAACGCAGGCACGCTCGGCCTGGTATCCGTGGATCAGTGCACAGGGCGGGTATACGCGGGAAACGAACAACTATGTGTTTCCGCCGGCATTTTCGCACTTCCTGCCCTCGGGCAGTATGCCGGCAGAGAGCAACACCTCCTACGACTACTACACCGCATCGGTCGGCTTCAACTGGCTGCTGACCAACTTCGGCCAGAGGCTGTTTGCGATTCGGGCGCAGCAGCAGGCGGTCAAAGCATCCCGGTACGATGAACAGACGACGAAGGCTGACGTAATATTCAATGTGACGCAGAGCTACTACGGCCTGCTTGCCGCGCTGCACTACTCGGACGTCGCTGCACAGGTGATGACGGAAAGCAGCAAGCAGCTCGAACAGGCGCAGGGGTTCTTCAGCGTCGGCAGGGTATCGAGGATCGATGTCGCAACCGCGGAGACGAATGCTGCCAACGCGCAGGTTGCTCTGATCACCGCAAAAAACAACGTCGATCTCGCCACGGTCAACCTGCTGAACGCCATGGGTGTCCAGGATACGAATACCATAACCGTCGTGGATACGATAACACCGACGACGCAGGAACCGGCGGTCGGGGACGCCATAGCGAAGGCCATGGACAACAGGTCCGAGCTGAAATCGCTGTCCGCCAGCGAGCAGGGGCTCCGCGAATCAGAGCGATCGACCCTTGCGTCCAATCTCCCGTCCATTGTCGGGACCGGGGGCTACAGCTGGGCCGGTTATCACACACCGATGACCTGGAACTGGGCGATCGGTGTCGGTGTTCAGTTCCCCATCTTCTCGGGATTCAGCACCTACGGCCAGTACGAGGCATTGAAGGCGCGCCGGCACAGTGTCCAGGCACAGCTTGACGTGCTGAAACAGGGGATCGTTCTGCAGGTAAAGCAGGCGAGCCTCAACCTCCAGCAGGCGCACGACAGTATCACTGCATCGAAAAAGGCACTGGACAGCGCGCACCTGAACCTCGAACTTGCCGAGGAGCGCTATACCACCGGTGCCGGCTCCATCATCGAGCTCACGGATGCTGAAACGCTGTTTGCGTCGACCAGTGCTGCGTACATCCAGGCCATCTACCAGTACGACATCGCCCTCGCACAGCTCGAACGGGCGGAAGGCACCATCACCCGGGGATATTGATTCCTGGCTTCAATGAAAAAAAGGAACAAAAAAGCGGAGGTCATGCAAGCATGCCCTCCGCTTCACTCGGTAAAATGATTTTATAGTTCCGGCCGTCAGTCCTGTTGCGAAGGAGGCGGTTTCATGGTGAGGTATTTATTCGGGTCCCGTAAAAACTCCTGCTTTTCCTGGTCCGATGCAAAATAATACTTCCTGTCTGCTATGATCACGAAGGGCGTATCCTTCGTTATCTTGATCTGTGTGTGGGACACCGGTGAAAGGGCATAGCCTTGCGGTAACATCACCGGCTGTGGAGCGTTGGTGCCCTGCATGTTCGTGTTGTTCATGTTCATATTGTTCATGTTTACCGTGTTCTCGCTCATGAGCACCGGGTTCGTGTTACAGGAGCTGCACGCCCTCGTTTGCCGGGCCAGGAGCGCTATACCCGTGACCAGCAGCATCACGGCCAGCATTTTCAGAGACAGGTTAAATTTTGTCATTGTTCCTCCTTGTTATTTTGTCGGCGGCTTCACATACTTGCCGGGGTCTTTTTCGAACTTGTCCTTGCATCCCTTTGCACAGAAGTAGTAGGTTGTTCCCTTGTACTCGTACTTCTCCGGTGCAAGC
>JAJYLM010000104.1 GCA_021787655.1 bacterium | reverse complement strand
TCATAGAACAGGGACAGATCAGCCAGATCATCGATGCCAAGCCCGAGATGCGGAGGTATGTCATCGAGGACGCAGCGGGCATCCTGAAATACAAGAACAGGAAGAAGGTTGCCCTGGACAAGATCGAACTGACCAGGGCCAGCATAGCGCGCATCGTCGATCTGCTTTCCGAGCTCCGGAGGCAGCTGAGCCAGGTGAACAAGCAGGTCAAAGTTGCACAGGAATACAAAACCCTGCGGGAGGAGTACCGCACCCTCGAGCTCGACCTTTTCATCACGGAGTTCTCGGAAGGGATGGCCCAGCTCAGCGACAAGAAGGCGCGTCTGGAGAGCACACGTTTTGAACTTGCAAAAATCATGTCCCAGGCATCTGCCCGGTATACGGACCAGCAGCGGTTCAAAGAACGCCTCGATATCCAGGCAACAGACATCGCGGCGAAACAGGAACGGATCAATGCGCTGACCGCAGAGGCAATGGTCCTGCAGGAAAAGATAGAGTCCGCCCGGCGGTTGAAAGAGACGGTCCAGCAGGAGAACGGGCGGATCCAGAGGGACGAGCAGGAACTTGCACGGGGGCAGTCGTCGCTCGCCGGGCAGGCCAGACAGGTCGAGGAAAAGCTGGACGAAGAAAAGAAGGGGCTTGCAGCGGTCGCCGAAACACAAAAGCTCTACGAGCAGGAAAAGAACGATCTCTTCGCGCAGATCAGCGAGATCAAGGAAAAGATCGAGGAAGAGCGGAACAACGAGTTCAACAGGGCCAGGAAGATCACGGAGCTCGAAAACCAGATCAACTCCGCGGAGCACGATTTCGAGAACATAACGCACCGGCTCGAAAAGATACAGCACGACAGGGCAGGGATTGAAGCACGGATCAGCAGCCTGAAGGGTGAACGGGCGGAGCTTGAACAGCAGGAACAGGAACTTGCGGCGAAGAGTGCGGAGCTCGGGAAGGCGCGAGCAGATATCGAGCGGATGCTTGCGGCAGCAGAGACGGAACTCGCCCATCTGTCGGACCGCATGGATCAGGCCAGAAAAACGCAGGAAGGCATGCGTTCGCGGCATGCGACCCTCGAGGACCTCCGGAAGAACATGGACGGTTATTCCGAAGGTACCCGGTATGTCATGAACCAGCCGGGTCAGTTCGATGTTTCCAAGGTCGCAGCCGATTACATCAATGTCAGGCAGGGGTATGAACTCGCTGTGCAGGCGGTCCTCGGTGAGATCGTCCAGGCCGTTGTCGTCCGGGACCATGAGGCCGCGGGCAGGGTGATTCAGGCACTGCGCGAGCAGAATAAGGGACGGGCGGCGTTTATCATTCGGTCCGCCTTCCGGGAAACAGAACCGGCACGCGGCGGCGGATTGATGCCGCTGCTCGATGTGATCGAAATCCAGGATCCCGGCGTGGCCCCGGTGTTCCGGACACTGCTGCGAGATGTCTACATCGCATCGACGCTGCAGGAGGCATACACCATTGCCGGACAGGGGGCAACAGCAGTCACCCCGTCGGGCGATGTGGTGAAGCCCGGCATCGTGTACGGCGGATCCGAGGGTACGATCCGGGGAGGCGTCTTCGACCGGAGGAGCGAGCTCGAACGGCTGGAGAAGGAACTCGGCGGCATTGCAGCATCCCTGCAGCAGGACGAGGCCGAGAGCTCGCGGCTGTCCGCCGCTGTCGCGGATTACCGCTCCCGGCTTTCTGCGCACGATTCGACGCGGCAGGACTACGAGAAACAGCAGTCCCTGATCCGGGCAAAGCTGCTCAGCGCGGACGATCAGCTCGGCAATTTTGAAAGCTCACTCATGACGCTCAACCTCGAGGAAGAAGAGATCAAGGTCAACACCTCGGAACTCCTCGAAGAAGTCAGCGATCTGAAGCAAAAAAAGGCGATCTACGAAGAGGACAAGGGTGCGAAGGCGAGCATCGCAGAAAACCTGCGCGCTGCGCTGACGGAGCTCGAGTCCACGCTCGAAGGCAGGAAGGACGCCATTGCGGAGAATACGGCGTCCATGGCCGCATTCAAGGAGCGGCTCAATGCCCGCACTGCGGAGCTCAGGAGGATCAAGACCGACCAGGAAGAGATCGGCAGGAAGCTTGCCCAGTTGAAGCAGGAGGCTTCGAACAACAGTGCCCGGCTCGAGAGCATGGAGCAGGACGCTGTCGCAGCCGCCGGCAGGCTTGCCGGCATCAACCAGGAGGTACGGCAGCGCCAGGATTCTGTTGCGGATGCACGGGCTTCCTACGACAAGGAATTCAAGGAATATTCGGACATAGAACAGGAAATCAAACAGCTCGAAAAGGACAGCAACGCAATCAAGGAGACGGAATCCGCCCTCGCCATCGAGGTGTCGCAGCTCACCATGAAGGTCGATTATACCCGCGATACGGCACGGGACAAGTACAGCGTCGAACTGGAACAGTACACCGGAACCATTATAGAAAAGGACGGGGTGCAGCCAGCCAGGGACCGCCTTGCTTCGCTCTCGGAAAAGATCGTGAAAATGGGAGACGTGAATGTCGGCGCCATTGCCGAATCCGAGGAAATGCAGAAGCGGGTGGATTTCTATGAAAAGCACAAGCAGGACCTGGAGCAGGCGATTGAAAACCTGAAAAAGGTCATCAATTCCATCAACAAGGAATCGAGGAAACTGTTCAGGGAAATCTTCGATGCCGTCAACGAAAACTTCAAGAAGGTCATACCGAAACTCTTCGAAGGCGGGAAGGGGGAGCTGATCCTGACGGATGAGCAGGATCTGCTGGAGAGCGGCATGGAGATCGTTATCCAGCCCCTCGGCAAGCGCCTGCAGAACATCAGCCTGCTCTCCGGAGGAGAAAAGGCCCTGTCGGCAATAGCCCTGCTCATATCCGTGTTCATGGTCAAGCCCAGCCCGTTTGCACTGCTGGACGAGATCGACGCACCGCTCGACGACGCAAGTGTCGGCAAGCTCAACAATATCATCAGAGAGCTTTCGACCACGAGCCAGTTCCTGCTCATCACGCACAACAAGAGGACCATCGAGATAGCCGACGTCATCTACGGGATCACCATGGAGGAACCCGGCGTTTCGAAAGTCATATCCGTGAAGCTCCAGAAGGAAGCAGCAGCGAATGTATCGTGATGCGCTGGAGAATTTCGCCGGCAGTTCCAGCGGCGTCCAGGGGGTCATCTTCATGGATTCCGAGGGAGAGGCGATCGATCAGGTCGGATCGGTCGAAGCCTACGATCTCAAGGTCATCGGTGCGCATTTCAGCATCTTTTTTAACGCAATGAACGGGTTCGACCAGCAGCCGGGATCCCTGATCGTGTCCATGGAACCGTACGAACTCGCCATGTACCGGCTGACAAAGGAATATTTTCTGCTCGTTCTGTACCGCACACCGTACCATGTCCTCATCAACAAATTCCGCGTCCAGGATCTGATCGCCTTTATAAAAAAATCGCTCTGATCAGGATGCCCGGGCTCTTCTCGAAATTATCGTCCATTTTTACACGGCTGTCGGATAGTCCCGAGCTGCCTGCATCCGACCGGGAACTGTACACGGAAGAGCTGCTGTCGCTGGACATGAGCTACGGCATCGTGGAGAGGCTGCTGGACGGTAAGCAGCAACCGGGGGTAACCGCGGCTGCTGCGATGAAAGCACGGATGAAGCAGATCCTCGTGTCAGCCCCCCTGATCGAACCGCCGAAGTGCGGTATCCTCATGATCGGCATCAACGGCGCCGGTAAAACGACCACGATCGCAAAGCTCGGAAAGTGGTATGTCGACCGCGGATTCAGCGTCATTGCCGGAGCCGGCGATACCTACCGTGCAGCAGCGATTGAACAGCTTTCCATACTCGCGGAGAGGACAGGGATGGACATGGTCAAGGCAATGCCCGGGGTCGACCCCGCATCGGTCATCCATGACACGGTCGCTGCGTACCGGCACCGCTCGAAGGACGTCGTCATAGCGGACACGGCGGGCAGGCTCCATACCAATGTCAACCTTGTCAACGAGCTGAAGAAGATAAAGACCGTGATGACAAAAGCCATGGCAGGGGACAGGATGGCGACGTACCTGATCATGGATGCCACGATCGGGAAGAATTCGTTTCAGCAGGCAAAATTGTTCAACGAGAATATCGGCATCGACGGTATCATCATCACCAAGCTTGATGGTACTGCAAAGGGCGGGATTATCTTCACCATCTGCGATGAGCTCAAAATCCCGGTCGTTGCCATTGGTACCGGCGAGTCGGTCGGCGACTTCCTGGCGTTCGACAAGGACACGTTTGTGGAGGGCCTGTTCCCGTGAAGAGGCCGGTCGTGTACGCACACCGCGGCGCATCCGGATACAGGATGGAAAACACGATTCCCTCCTTCGAGCTTGCCGTTGCCATGAAGGCTGACGCCGTTGAATTCGATGTCCAGCTCACAGCGGACGGCAGCGTCGTCGTGTTCCACGATTTCGATCTCGCGAGGCTGTTCAACAAAGACACCGCGGTCTCAGCTCTGACCGTGAGCGAACTCGCACACTACCGGCTGCGCGATCCGGCAGACGGGAAGCCCGTCGGAATTCCCCTGCTCCCGGACCTGCTCGGCGCGATAGCGCACAAGATCCGCATGAACATAGAACTGAAGAACGACGATAACAGGGGGGACCGCATCGCGGCCCTGTGCAGCTCTGTTTATGATCGTATCCGTGAATACGGACTCATGGAAGAGGTCATCGTCTCATCGTTCAACATCGCGGCGATCCGGCAGATGCGCAGCCTCTCGAAGGATTTGCAGCTCGCCGTGCTGGTGGATCAGCTTGACGATGATTCCATGCCCGGCCCGGCAGGCCGGGAAGGCACGCTTTCCTCTGTCCTGAACATTGCGCATGAACTCAGCGCCGCTGCCATCAATACCTCGTACGGCATCGCCGATGCGGGACGTGTCCGTCGTATCCACGAGGGCGGGTTCGGGATCAATGTCTACACGGTCAATAACGAAGAACTGGTAAAGGTGCTGATGGAGCAGGGCGTCGACGGTTTCTTTACCAATTATCCGGACAGGATGCTGGCCGCGGTTGAGCATGAGCTGCGGCAGAACAGCACGCGATGATGTTCATCATAACGTCACTTGCAGCGCTTGCCCTTTTTCTGTTCGGTATCGATCTCATCAATTCAGGCCTCAGCAAGCTGTTCAGCGAACAGATAAAAAAGTTCCTCAGTCTTGCATCGAAAAGCGTCCTCGGGGCCATTCTGATCGGCGTCGTTGTCACCGTCCTTATCCAGAACAGCAATACGCCGGTCGTCATGCTTATGGGGTTTGCGACGTCGCGTCTGATCGACCTGCGGGGTGCGATCGGGGTAATCCTCGGAGCGGACATCGGCTCCACGCTGACGGTCCAGATCCTGTCGTTCAATCTGTACGGCTTCGGCCTGTTCCTGATCGCGGCCGGGTTCCTGATCCGCATCATCGTCAGGGGGCCGAAGGCCGGTGCCGCGGCGAGCTTCTTTACGGGACTCGGCTTTATCCTCTTCAGCATGAACCTGCTCAACAATCTCCTGGGTACAATTAATCCGCAGCAGAGCGGACTCATCAAGCTTGTCCTCCACAACCCGTTTATCGGATTTACGGTTTCGCTTGTCCTGACGTCGGTCATCCAGAGCAGTGCCGCGACGATCGGTATCGCCATCTCGCTGGCGAATGCCGGGTTTCTGAGTCTTAACGGCGCCCTGCCCATCATCCTGGGTGCGAATATCGGTACCTGCTCGACCGCACTGTTCGCAATGATCAATGCGGACCGGGCCGGCAGGAGGATCGCGATAGCCCATCTCCTGTTCAAGATCGCCGGCGTCATCATTGTCGCACTGCTGTTCCATCCCTTCATTCGGCTGACGTCCGCCATACCGGGAAACGTGGCGCACCAGATCGCCAACGCCCATACCCTGTTCAATATCATGATCACGCTCATCATCGCGCCGTTTGCCGGTACGGTCGCCCGGTTTGTTGACCGGTATGTGAAGACCGGGAAAGAGGTGGAGCTGCCCGGCATACCGCGGTATCTCGATGAGTCCGTGCTGTCCACGCCGTCCCTTGCCTTCGATTACGCGCTCAAAGAGATCGTGAGGCTCGCGCAGTACGTTGCTTCCATGCTCGCCATTTCCTACAGTGCGCTGTCGAAAAACGACCTGTGGAGTTCGAACGAATTGAATGCCATGGACGATGCCGTCGAAAGCCTCGCCTCGAAGATCAAGCTGTACGCAGTCCGGGTATCGGCGCCCACTGGCCTGACACAGGCCGAGGCCTCCTCCCAGTTCGAGCTCATCACCTACGTGAAGAATTTCGAGGTGATATCGAGCATCATCAGCCAGAACCTGTCGTCAGAGATAGAAAAGAAGACGATCGGCGGGTACAGGCTCTCGGACGAGGGATGGCTTGAGATCAAGGCCTACTTCAGCGAGGTTATGCAGTTTTTCAAGGACATCGTTGCCGCCATAGGAAACGATGATCCCGGTATCAACACAGCGCTGCGGGAGCGGAAAAAGAAGCTTGCACAGGAAGAACTGCTCCTGCTCAAGCACCACCTCGGCCGGCTCAACAAGCAGAACGCGGAATCCATCGAGACAAGTGCAATGCACATAGAGATTGTGAGCATCCTCAGGCACATCACGTCGCAGCTTGCCTACATGGTCAAGCCCATCAATCTTTGATATTCCGGTCTTGATGTTCCGGCTCTGAACGGCGCTCCGGCACAGCGGTCACGCCCTTTCTTCAGCCGGCGCATTCAACCCTGCGTTTATGGGACGAACGATATGTTGTCCAGGTAGAACCGGATGCGCTGGTCCCAGGGAATATCCGCAGCATGTGCGTCTACGTAGAAGACCGGCGTGACTTCGGTGAAGCCCGTACCCGTGACAGACACACCGACCGTCGTCCACGCGTAGGGCGTCAGGGCGGAAGGGAGCGGGCTGTCGTAGATGATCGTACTGCCGGCGATCAGCCTGAGGTGCACGAAGTCCGTGGCGCTCCGGTAAACGCCGGACGGTGTGTAAACGACATCAGGGTAGACATCGAACGACAGTTTTTGGGCACCGTTGAGCACAACCGGTTCATCCATGCGCGCGGTCACCAGCGCACTCACCGGCAGTCCTGCCTGCTGTGCGAGGCTGTTCAGGGTGAAGCAGGCCATAAGGGACGGACCGGTGGTATCCTTGATCGTGTTCCCGGGTATGAAGAGCCCGTCACCGAGTGCGCTGTCCGGACTCGGGAACGTGTCCGGAATGTTGTTCGCAGAGCACGACGGGTCAGCCGGATCCGGGCATGTTCCGGTACCGGATGCACTGAGCGTAAAACTCGACAGGGCGCTGATATCGCCCTGAATGCCGTTCGTGCCCTCGGCTTTGACCCCGTACCACCAGGCACCCTGCGGCAGCGCAGAGGACAGGGTGTAGGGTGACGACGGAATGCCGTTTACCCTGATGGTAAAATCTTCGGGCATGCTCCGGTACGGCGAAACGAAAACATCGTACGATGACGCACCCTGCACAGGCTTCCAGAAGAG
>JAJYLM010000103.1 GCA_021787655.1 bacterium | reverse complement strand
TACTCCCGGTGTCATCATTTACCCGCCGATGCGCAATCTCGCTGAACATATCAGAAAATGGAAACCCGCAGGCAATGACTACCTTGCCATCATCCCGCCGAAGGCATGCGATACCTGCAATGATTATCCCTGCGATGAGGGCTCGCTGCTCCACTGTACCGAAGCTATTGATATCGAACCTATTTTCCGTTATACAGAACACATTCTGACAAAGAGGCATATATGAATGATACTGAACGATTGTTGAATCTCATCAAAAAGTTTAACCGTGGAAAAATCCTCGTGATCGGGGACATCATGCTTGACGAATTTGTATGGGGCAAGGTGTCGCGTATATCCCTTGAGGGAGCGGTTCCCGTCGTCGAGGTCACCCGGGAGAACATCATGCTCGGGGGGGCTGCGAACGTTCTCAAAAATATACACGCACTCGGCGGACAGGCATATCTTCTCGGTGTCATTGGAAACGATTACAATGGAGAACGTTTCATGGAATTGCTGAAGGACGGAGGCTACAGTCCCGACACTATCGTCGTCGACGACTCACGTCATACATCCATCAAAACAAGGGTTGTTGCCCAGCATCAGCAGGTTGTCAGGTTCGACCGAGAGTCAAAAGATGATCTTTCCAGAAAATCGTACGCTAAAGTAAAGGAGCTGCTCGCCTCACTGTTACCTTTATGCAATGCCGTCATCGTATCAGATTACGGCAAAGGATTGATCAGCAGAGGCATCATCTCATCAATCATACAATACAAGAAAAAAAACGGCATGATAGTGTCCGTCGATCCGAAGATACGGAATTTCAGGTTCTATAAGGGTGTAAGCGTCATTACCCCGAACCAGAAAGAAGCTGAAGAGGCTTGCGGATTTGACATCAATTCTTCGAAAACACTCATCAAAGCAGGAACATACCTGCTGAAAAAATATGCAACAGATGCCCTCTTGATCACCAGGGGCGAATACGGCATGAGCCTGTTTCAGAAGAATGGAACAGTGCGCCACATACCGACGATAGCCCAGGAGGTCTATGATGTGACCGGCGCCGGAGATACGGTTATCGCCACACTGTCTCTCGCCCTCGCTGTCAGGGCGCCGTGGATCGATGCATGTATCCTGTCGAATCATGCGGCGGGAATCGTCGTTGGAAAACTGGGAACGGCAACTGCGTCGGTACAAGAACTTGACGCATCGGTTAAGAATCAGAAGAACACAGCCTTATAGAAGGTGGTATTTTCTTATTTTGTAATAGAATGTCCTTCGGGACACGCCGAGAAGTTTGATGGCTTCGGATCTGTTTTGTGTCTGATTCAGCGTCTGCTGGATGAATGTTTTCTCGATCGTATTCAAAACATCTCTCAACTTTCCTGACTTTGCACCGGAATTTTTTCCTTTGCCGGCTGCCGACATGAGAGCAGTTTCGTGTACCGCTCCGGTGCCATTGAATGAGGGGTCACCTCCGCCGTCCTGAGCCATAATGATAATACCGCCGGCATAGAGATCGCGTGCCGAACGTATCGAAATATGTACAAGCCTCCGGTGTTTATCCTTCAACACTAAAATACCGTCTTTACACCATTGTTTCTTTTTAAACTTAACATTACATCCATTGAGTTTTAATATGGAATGAATGTTGAGATCGTTAAAATTCACATTGAATGTTTCTATGACCTGTTTTAACGGACCATTAATTTCCCGTATTTTTTCTTGTGCATCGAACAAAAAAGCTGGATAGCGTAACCAGCTTAATAATATAGAATATTTTTTAATTATATTTTTATCATTGCTCATACGACCACCTTTTATTATGATTTTAAACCAAAAAATCAAAATTGAACTATAAAACAAATGATTTCATATTTGTTGAATATACATCATGTAAAAAACAATTCAACAAATTTAACACGCCGGATATGATCTTCCGGGCACTTCGTCTCGATTTGCTTTGATACCGTAACCTGTAGAATGCTTATTAATTTTCATTGAAATATATTTTTTTGCCGGTTATACTTTTTCGTATGAGTCAATATATTTTGCAGGATGATAAAGAAAATATTCATATCATCAAGATTAACCGTGCACCGGACAATTTTATAAAACTGCCGGTCCTCGAAGAGCTGGGAAGCGCACTCGATAGTGTGGGCTCACACCATTTCTACGATGGACTTATCCTGATGAGCGCACTCGACAACATTTTTATCTCCGGTCATGAGATCTTTGATCTCGGAGAGGAAGAGAATGAACGTAAGATCAAGAAGAATACGCGCCTTATCGCAGAACTTCTGCTTTCCATCCAGCGCTTGAACATCCCTACCCTGACGCTGATCAACGGACACTGCGTCGGTTTCGGACTCGAACTCGCGCTGTGCACTGATTTTCGCATTGCCGTCGACGATGATATCACCATCGGTTTTCCGGATATCAAGCTCGGTACATTCCCTCCTTTCGGCGGTATCTACAGGCTCGTTCAGCTTATCGGCGAAACGAAAGCAAAAGAACTGCTCCTCAAGGGCAGGCTTCTCAAACCGCAGACGGCTGCAGAATGGGGACTGATCGACGGTGTTTCCGTCAGGGAGAATATCCTTGAGGATGCAGAAAAAATGCTGAAGGGAATCTCCCGGCATGCATCTCTGGCGCTGACTGCAATCAAACGATCGATCGTAGACTCAACGCTCAAAGACTTTATGACTGTCGTTCAGGAGGACCTCGACGATTACATAACCATAATCCATTCCCAGGATTATGCGGAAGGCAAGAAAGCCCTCGGGGAAAACCGCTCCCCTGTTTTTAAACAACGATAGCAGCAAACGGAGACATTTTTCCACTTTTTGTGGTGTTATTTTTTGACAAAGAATATAAATCCTGTTACAGTCCACTTCACAAGACCAGCACGGAGGCTGTATGAAAAACAACTTCATACTTATCGTACTCATAACAGGTTTACTGGCATTCACCCCGACCTATGCCGGAGCTCAGCCTATTTCCCGGAACAAGGAGAATGCCGCGACCCAGGAGCTCATCCAGAACCAGACCGGGAAACAATTGACGGCCCTCGACTGGTACAACCGGGGTGTTGCACTCAATAATAATTCAGATCAGGAACTTGCCTGCTACCAAAAAGCAGTTGCCGTCGATCCGACGTTTGCCCCGGCATACTACAATATGGGGATCATTTACATGAAACGCGACCAGAACGCCCAGGCGATCAGCAGCTTCAATCAATTCCTGAAATATTCCCACGATCAGGCAAAGAGACAGGATGTTACAAAGGCAATCACGGATTTGGGCGGAGAGCCTGCACCTGAGAGCGGAACCCAGAATCAGCCATTGTCCGGAGATCTGAAGCAGCAGGCGATCAGGCTGTATAACGCCGGTATTGCATTGAACAACAATTCCGACGAGGAAATGCAGTATTACCTGCAGGCCATCGTATTGGATCCTGGATTCGCTGCAGCACACATGAACCTCGGGCTGCTCTACTACCATAGAAAAGACTACAAGGATGCACTGACCGAACTTACGAAATACATGGAATACACGAACGATCCACCGCAGCAGCGCAATCAGGTACTCAACCTCATCGAATGGCTGTACGTTGCGGTAAAAACATCGTCACCGGCAGCTGCCCCCCAGCAGCAACCTGTATCCCAGCAAACGCCCGCGGCACCGGCACCGCAGCAGGCCCCCGGCAGCACGAACAGCGCCGCTCCCGGCCCGCAGCAGATGCAGGAAGTACCGCTGCAATAGAACTGCTTCTGATCAAGATGCCTTCCACCACAATCTACCCATCGTATCCTGAATTCAGAAAACGTGCACAAAATGCAAACATAATACCGGTCTACACGGAGATACTTTCGGATATTGAAACACCTGTTTCGGTACTTTTAAAGCTGAAGCATCTGCGCTACCCTTTCCTTCTGGAAAGCGTGGAGGGCGGAGAAAAATGGGCACGGTACAGTTTTATCGGCTTTGATCCTTCTGTCGTGTTCAGGGTAAGCCACGGGGACGTTTTCATAACAGAGCATGGAAAAACAGTTCAGCACCGGGGTGTTACCGACCCCCTGTCTCTGTTAAAAGCAGAACTGAACCGCTATAAGCCCGCAGTCATACAAGGTTTGCCGCGATTTGTCGGCGGTGCTGTGGGTTATTTCGGATACGACATCGTAAAAACATTCGAAAAGGTTCCGGATTTAAAAAAGCAGGCGCCCGGATTCGACGATGCTTTCCTTCTGTTTACGGACAAACTCGTGATCTTCGACAATCTCAGGCACACGATGATCGTTCTCTCCAATGCCTTCATCAAAAACGGCAACACGAGAAAGGCATACGATACTGCTGCGGCATCGGTGAAAAAAGTAATTGAGACTCTGTATAAACCGCTGCGCCAGGACAAGTCCAGGATACCTTCCAGGGTAAGGCCGTTTTCATCGAACATGACGCAGAGCGAATACGAGCAGATGGTCGTCAAAGGGAAAGCACACATACGGGCAGGCGATATTATTCAGGTCGTTTTATCGCAGCGGCTGTTCTCTCCATCGGTCATACCTCCCGTATCGTTCTACCGTGCGCTCAGGCTCATCAACCCGTCGCCGTATATGTTCTATTTCGATCTTGGTGACAAATACCTTATCGGTTCGTCACCCGAGGTACTCGTTCGTTTTGAAGACAATAAGGTCACGATACGCCCTATTGCCGGGACCAGAAAGCGCGGCAGGACACATGAAGAGGATTCGGCACTCGAACAGGAACTGCTGGCTGACACAAAAGAGAAGGCAGAACACGTCATGCTGGTTGACCTCGCCCGGAACGATATCGGAAGGATTGCCGCAACGGGCAGCGTCCATGTCGACCAACTGATGATCGTAGAACGGTATTCCCATGTCATGCACATTGTGTCCGAGGTAAGCGGCACTGTGCTTGACGGGAAAGATGCGGTCGATATCCTGAAGGCTGCATTTCCGGCAGGAACCCTGTCCGGCGCCCCCAAGGTCAAGGCAATGGAGATTATCGAACACCTCGAAAAGGAAAGCAGAGGTCCTTACGGCGGTGCTGTCGGTTATATCAGCTACACAGGGAGCATGGATACGTGTATTGCCATCAGAACCGCATTTATCGACAAGCACGGGGTCTACATTCAGTCGGGTGCAGGTATCGTCTATGACTCTGTGCCTGAAAATGAATTCCAGGAAACCCGGTCCAAAGCGCAGGCTCTTATGGATGCCGTCAACAAGGCCGCAGATATCCGGTAACGTCATGAAGATACTGGTCATCGATAATTATGATTCGTTCACGTTCAACCTGGTCCAGTATTTTGGAGAGCTCGGAACGGATGTTGTTGTTTTCAGAAACGATGCCATCAGCGCCGGTGACATCAAGTCCCTCGGGGTACAGGCACTGGTGATATCCCCGGGACCTTCTACACCTGCGGAAGCCGGTATATCCGTCGATGCAATCCGGCACTATGCCGGTACGCTGCCGATCCTCGGTGTATGCCTCGGACACCAGGCAATAGGCTATGCTTTCGGTGCGGACATTGTACAGGCACACCGGATTTATCATGGTAAAACCTCCCCGATCCGGCACGACGGACAAACCTTGTTCAACGGCATGGATAACCCCTTCACGGCAACACGATACCACTCCCTGGTCATCGACCGAAAAACCCTTTCCAGTGAATTCATCGTCAGCGCAGAGTCTGAAGATGACCATGAGATCATGGCGGTCAGACATAAAAGCCTTATCATCGAAGGTGTCCAGTTCCATCCCGAATCCATTCTTACGCAGGATGGTAAGAAGATCCTTGCCAATTTTCTTAATCTGATTCAAAGATAATGCAATGATACGGGAAGCGATAGAAAAGGTCATTCAGAATATTTCTTTGTCCGAGAGCGAAATGCAGACCGTGATGAATGAAATTATGTCCGGAGGTACGACGGACGCACAGATAGCATCGTTCATTACCGCACTCAGAATGAAGGGAGAAACAATCGATGAAATCACCGGTGCTGCCCGGGTGATGCGCGAAAAGGCATTGAAAGTCAACCTGCAGCAGGACGTCGTCATCGATACCTGCGGTACCGGCGGAGACAAAAAAGGAACGTTCAACGTGTCCACTGCAGCTGCATTTGTCGCTGCAGCATCGGGCGTCAAGGTTGCAAAACACGGTAACCGTTCCGTTTCATCGAAGAGCGGCAGCGCAGACGTTCTGGAAGCACTCGGGATCGATATCAACGCAGACAGTGCAAAGGCCGAATATCTCTTCAAAAAAACAGGCATGTGTTTTCTCTTTGCCCCGCTCTTTAACCGGGCCATGAAGTACGCCGTGGGTCCTCGAAAAGAAATCGGTATCAGGACGATTTTCAACATGCTCGGTCCTTTGATCAATCCGGCAGGCACAAAATACCAGCTCATCGGCGTTTATGACGGACGCCTCACCGATACCATTGCACGCGTCCTCCACCGGCTGGGAAGCAGTTCTGCCTGCGTCGTTCACGGAAGCGATGCGACAGATGAAATAACCCTCAGCGGCACAACGAGCATTTCAGAATTGAGAAACGGAAAGGTCCAATCCTTCACGTTCGATCCCCGCACATACGGATACACGCTGTGCTCTCCCGAAGAACTGAAAGGCGGAGACGCACCGTACAACGCAGCGATCATGAAAAATATCCTGGGTGGTGCCAAAGGTCCCATGAGGGATATGACCGAGATCAACAGTGCTTTTGCTCTCTTTATAACGGGCATGGCAGAATCCCTGGAAGTCGCTCTTGTCATGGCACGGGAAACCATTGATTCCGGCAAGGCACTGAAGAAGCTCGAAGAATTCAGGATCGAAAGCACCGGAAACGCCAAACCATGAACAGGAACGGTAATTTTCTGGAGGAAATAGTCCTCCATAAAAGGATGGAAGTTCAGTCCGGAAAACAATCTGCGGACAGAGATGTCATGATTCAGGCTGCACATGCAGCTCCGCCGGTACGGCCGTTCCTGAATGCCCTTGCAGGAACCCGTCCTCCCTGCATCATCGCCGAGATTAAAAGAAAATCCCCGTCAAAGGGAGAATTGATCCAGACACCCGATGTTAAAAAAATCGCACAGGGTTTTGCTGCAGAAGGTGCAGCGGCACTGTCGGTACTGACCGATGAACGATACTTCGGCGGTACACTTGACGATCTGCGGAACATCCGGAGCATCGTCGATATTCCTGTTCTGCGTAAGGATTTCATCGTCGACGAATTCCAGATCTATGAATCACGTGCTGCCGGGGCAGACACCGTGCTCCTCATCGTCAAAGTGCTCGGCAACCAGCTCACCCGGTTTATAGAACTTTCGCGCCAGCTGGGTATGGAGCCACTCGTGGAAATACATGACGAGGACGAGCTGAAGGCTGCGATTGATTCCGGGAGCAGGATCGTGGGCATCAATTCACGAAACCTCGAAACATTCGTGACTACGACCGCTGTCGTCGTACGTCTCATAGAACACATGCCAAAACACCTGTTGACAATAGCCGAAAGCGGGATAACATCGTCAGAGATCATTT
>JAJYLM010000102.1 GCA_021787655.1 bacterium | reverse complement strand
AGCATGATATCAGCGGCCTTCCTGCGATGAATAGTGTCCAAGCACGGACAGTGCCTTTTCCCGTATCTGCTGATCCGACCTGGTTCCCAGGTTGAGAAGGATGCTGCGGGACATCGCGTTATTTGCCTTCCCGAGCATGTAGATGACCTCCATGACGACGTCCTGATCCTTATGCTGGAGCACCTTTTCTATATCGCCGGCTGCGTCCTCAATGGAGATGTCTATGAGTGCCTGGAGGGCCGTTAAAACAACGGCCGGAGACTCATCCCGCAGGTACTGCCTCAGGATCCGCTGAGCTTCTCCGGTCTGCGGAGCATTTCTGAGGTGCTTCATAATTTCAATCTTTACCCATGGATCGTCATCGTTGATGAGCCATTTGATCGTGTCGATAAACCGGTCCGGCGAAAGGTGTGCAGTTGTTTTGACCGCTTCTATTCGTACGTCCCTGTTTTCGTCGGCCAGCGCCATCTGAATGTCTCCGCCATAGGCCCCGAGACCGAGCATACCGGTAGTCGATATCATGGCAGCGCGAACCATGGCCTCGCTGTCGTTGAGCAGGGTCTTGATGTCGTCGGCCATGGCCTCCGTATAAAAGCTCGCGGTGAGTCGTGCGGCAGCAAGCCGCAGCAGGTAATCGCTGCTGTGGACCATCCCGTGGATCATGACGAGGACCTGATCGGACAAATGCCTGCCGACCTTGACAAAGTTTTCGATAGCCGCACCGGTGACGTTCTTGTTGTCCGATGCCATGAGCTTGACCAAAAGCTTGAGGCTCTGCACATCTCTGTAGGTACCCAGCGTCCGTGCAAGAAGTACAGGAATTTCCTCGCTGTCGTCCGTCTCGAGCAGGTATGACAATCCTTCGGGCGGCGCATCCTCCGAGTCCGGCTGCTGCGAAAGGTAGAGAAGACCGGCCCTTATCTGAGCGGTACTTTTGTTGCCGACCAGGAGTCCCGCAATAGAAGAACGGATGGACTCTCCCTTATCGAGCAGCGCCGCTACACAGGCATCGGCTATGTCCGGGTTGTCGGCGTACGCCAGGAGCGAGGGCAGGCTGCCCTTTTCTCCCGACCAGCCAAGGATCCTGATGCCGGCCATGACGATGCTGCTATCGACGCTGGATAACAATTTTTCAACGATATACGAGTTGTAAAGGTTCGATTGGCCCACGGCATTTCTCACTGCTGCCGCATCCTGCTCGTCCAGACTGCCGTACAGCCGGAGCAGCGCCCGTGCTGCAGCGTCCCTGTCGGATCGCCTGTTATCCCTGATGCCCTCAATAAGGTGGGTCACCACGAGCGGGTCGCGCGTCGAGCCGAGCAAATCAAATGCAGCCTTTTTGAGGAGCGGATCGTTCATCAGCGGAAGAATATTTTCGGTCGGAAGTTTAAACCCCTTTTTCCCGAGGTTGGCGAGTGCTTCAATGGCTGAGAAAACGATATAGATCTCCTTGCTTTTCAGAAGTCCGGTAATGAGGGGAATGACGTCCCCGGTACCGATCTTGCCGAGTGCTTCGACGGCCGCTGTCGACAGGTTTTGCTGGGAACTTGCTGTGAGTTTTATCAGGACCGGAATCACCCGCGGATCGCCGATATCTCCGGCAACATCGACCAGGAGTTTTGCGACTTCCCACTGTGCGGGATCGATCGCCGTCAGGATCTTCGGGATTGCATCCCTCCCGATCCTCGAGAGTCCCTCGACCCCCGCAGTCCTGAGTCCGGCATTATCGTGCGACCTGAGGAGGTCGATAAAAAGTTCCGTCAGTTTGCCCGGATCCTGTTTCTGCACAAGGGATTCGAGGACCGTTTTCCTGACCCTGAAACTCTCATCCCCAAGAAGTTCGTAAATGACCTCCCGTTGTTCCTCAAACGGGAGACTGCCGGCGCTTTCCGCAAACCGGAGACGCTCCTCTTCGGACATGGCCCTCAGCCCGCGAAGGTTGTCCGTCATTGGACAAGCCCCAGTTCTTTCTTCTTCTTCTCTATCAGCTCCCGGAGAGACTCGTCCAGAAAATCGCCCTGCTGCCGAATGCGTTCCGAGATTCGTTTGTTGTACAGCCTCCGTCCCTCTTCGAGATCCTTCTCCAGCACTTCCCCCACCGTGTCCTGCCGTATACCTTGTTCCAGGAGGTCCTGGTTGTACAGCGCAATGTCGGAAACGATGATGCGTGCCAGCCGCTTTGCCTTTTCAATATCCTGCATGTCTGCAGGCGTGTGAACGAGTTCTTCTTCGTTGAGCTTTGCGGCATCACTGGTCCGAACCTCGGGGCTGGATACCTCATCCACACCGAGACCGACGGCAACCGGTTCGGCTGCTCCCGCCGTTTCTCTGACTTCTTCCTGACCGCTGATAAGCCTGTTTATTTTTGCCACGAGGCTGTCCCTGATATGGTGCTTCTCTATAAAATCATCGGCCCCGTACAGGCTCTGTGGTATGCGCTTGTAGCGTGTCTTGTCGTAGATCGATGCCACCAGGATCACCTTGATGCTCTGCAGGCGCTTATCCTGCTTGATCAGCTCCGGGAACTCAAAACCGAAGATATCCGGCAGTGCGACATCGACGATGACCACGTCGGGATGGGTGTCCTCCATGATGGAAACTGCCTCAACACCGTTCTTTGCAAACAGCGGGAAAAACTTCTCTTCCCTGAGGAGTTCGCCCATCATTTCGCGCATGGAACCGGATGCATGGGCAATGAGTATCTTTCTCCCTTCTGCCCTCACTGGCAGTTCCTCTTTCACCGGCTCCTGTGCCACCTTTTTCCTGAGGAGGAATATCTGGCCGCACTTCGAACACCTCAGCTTCAGGCTCGCGCCGGAAATCCTGTCATCATCCACTTTATACGTTGCAGAACATTGGGGACAGCGTATGATCATGCGGCACTTATACCTTGAACATTTTCAATATGTCCTGCAGAACACTGGACTGTTTGTCAAGGGCCTTCGAGATCTCATTGAGCTGTGATACGTTCTCCACGTTTTCGCCGGAAGACGTTTTGATCCTGCTCAATGAAGACATGACAAACTCATTCGTTTTTGCCTGTTCCTGTGTCGCCTTGTTGATAAAGCTCACCATCTCGGATATGTTTTCGATCGCCTGGCTGATAAATTTGCTGCTCTTGGACTGTTCCTCCATTGAATTCTTGACCTGTTCGGAAACGCTCCTCATCCTCTCGGACGCCTTGGTTATCTGCTCCGACCCCCGTGCCTGTTCCTGTGTCGCCTTCGCTATTTCCACCATCATGGTCGTTATGTTGGTTATGGCGTTGGTGACCTCTTTCGATGCCTTGGTCTGGTCCTGCGTTGCCCGGGCTATCTCGCCGGACATCAGACTTGCCTGGGAAGAGCTCTCGGATATTTTCAGGAGGGCGGTGCCTGCCGAATTCGCGAGTTCGCTTCCTTTCTCGACCGCCTTGTTGACCGACACGACGGATTCCCGGGCCTGGATGGATTCACCCTGGACGGCCCGTATGATGTTCGTTATTTCTTTTGTCGAAGCTGCGGTCCGTTCGGCAAGCTCCTTGATCTCGTCTGCAACGACCGCAAAACTCTTGCCGTACTCACCGGACTGCGAAGCGATGATGGCGGCATTGAGTGCCAGCAGATTGGTCTGAGCCGTCACCTCTTCTATGACATTGAGTATCTTCCCGATATCATCGACTTTCTGAACAAAACTGCCGATCGTCTCTGCAACGTGGTTCGATGCCTCCCGGATCTGCTTCATGCCTTCGATCGTGATATTCACGGACAAGACGCCCTCTTTTGCGTCCGCCATAACCTTGTTGGCAATCGTGAACGTTTCATTTGTGTTCGCCTCTATCTGCTTGGTCGAGGCATCCATTTCGACGATCGACGTCGCCGTTTCGTCCGTTATCCGCAGCAGCTGATCCACGTTGCCGGCGACCTGTTTGATGGAGGCACTCATCTCCTCGATGGATGATGTGGTCTCCTCGATTGCCGACGAGAGCATCTCGACGTTTTCGAGGACCTCTTCAATACTGGACGACAGTTCCAGGACCGACGAGGCGCTTTCCGTGGACGACGTATGCAGCGTATCGGTGTTCTTTGCGATATCCTTGATCGATGCATTCAGCTGGGTCATGGACGAGGTGGTGTCTTCAACCGATTTCTGCTGAACTTCAGAGGATTCGAGCAGAGACACTGCACTGCCCGATATCTTGTGGACCACGTCAACGAGCGCCTCGGACGTCGCACGGACGTTCCCGAGGACCTTCCTGAGGTTTTCAGACATCGCGTTGAATGATCCGGCAAGCAGTCCTATTTCGTCCTTCGAGCGTGAAGCCACGGTCTGGGTGAGATCTCCCTCGGAAAGCGAGGATGCCTTTTCCGCGATCGCCGGTATCTGGCCCACGATACGCTGCACGAAGACGAACGTCAGCACTGTGCCGAGGACAAAGTTGATGAGGACAATCAGCACGGCACCGAGGAGCAGGGACGTGAATTTCTTGCTGATACTGGCAAATGACATGCCCAGGTACACGTACCCCCGTATGATCTTCGATTGTCCGGCTTGTTCCTGCGCAGTGAGGGCCGAGCTGGTCGTAACAACATCTTTATTGATTTCCAGAAACTTTCCGGACGATCCGAGTTCAATCGTCTCACTCTTGTCTTTCGGGCTCGACAGGATTCCATTCACCTCGTTCGATAGCCCGGACTGTCTGAACTTCGACACGAGGATGGCACCTTTGTTGTCCGTAACCACGACGTATGCGATATCCTTGTCCTTGAGGATATTATCGAGCAGCTCGCTCAGAAGTACTTTGTCTTCGGCAATGACGCCGAACCGGATGTTGTAGGCGAAATTCTCAGCTATCATCTCGCCCCTCTTTCTGAGTTCGTCGACGGAGATCGACCTGGTCAGGAGGAGGTAGTACCCGCTGTAAATGGCGCTGAGCACTACGATACCCCAGATAATATAAAGAATAAATTTCAATCTCAGGCTGTGCCGTATATTTTGGAACTCGCCGATAACTTTCATTCCTTGCCTCCTGTCTCCGGTTTTTGATTTTTAAAAACAAGATTTTTGAACTGGACCCTTTCGGTTGATGTCAGTATCCTGTCCAGATTCAGCACCAGAATGATCCTGCCCCGGTCACTGACGACACCGGACAGATATTCGGACTCTATCCCCTGGACTATCTTCGGCGGAGGCAGTACCTTTGCCGCAGGTACCCGGAGAACCTCCCTGACCCCGTCAACGATCAGTCCTGCGATTTTGTCGACGACCCGTATAATGACGATCCGGGTCTTTTCATGCGGTGTCCCGGCGGGGATCTCGAAACGCTTTCTCATATCTATCACCGGTATAATATCCCCCCTCAGGTCGATTACTCCTTCCAGAAATTCGGGTGCCCGGGGTACCGGTGTCACCGGCATGTATTTGATGATCTCCACAATCTTCATGATATCGATTGCATAAAAAGCACTCCCGATGCTGATGAGGATAAGCTGGGCATTGTTTTCCTGTGCAGCTGCTGTTGCGCTTTTTGTCTGTTCTTTTACTGTTGCCATGTCTCTCATCCTCTGAGCATATCGGACTGTTTCAGTATCTCTTCAAGTTTCAGAAGGACCGTAAACCCGCTCTTGCCGGTACTGATTCCCGCGAGAAACCGTATATCGATGCTCCCCACCATATCTGCGGATTGGATGGAACCTGCATGGACCCGTCTGACGCTGGGGATTGTGTCCACCACGAGCCCTGTCATCGCATCTTCGAAGGAGACAATGATAAACCGCGTATTCGGGGTGAACTTCAAAAAGGGCAGGCCGATGCGCTTCCGCAAATCGATCACCGGAATGATCTCGCCGCGGAGCACCGTTATGCCGAGCACGAAATCCGAGGTATTGGGTACGGGGGTAATCTCTTTGACCCGGATAATCTCTTTGACCGTACTCAAATCGATGGCGTACTCCTCCTCTCCGAGCCTGAAGCAGAGCAGTTCACGCTCTTTCTGGCCCGGGGTCAGTTTTGTCAGTTCATCCTGTGCCAGCTCCAACAGCGGTTTTTCCTCTGCTGCGGCCCCGGTTTCCGGCGGCAGGTGACCGGGCATGGTGTCCTGTACCTTCACGGCCTGCTGACCGGGCGTTGCCTCCGGGAGCACTGGCCTGGGCGCACTTTCCTTTTCAGGTACCGTCGTCTTCCCGGCTTGAACCTGTTCCCCGGGGACAAGGGATTTCTGCCCTGCGTCCTCCGGTCCGGGTGTGTGGTCTGCCTGCTGCTGTTTTGCCTTTTTTCTCAGTTTTGCGATATCCATAGGTTATGCCAGACTTATTTTAATATCCTCGATGATTGCTTGAATCGCCCTGTCATCGATCGTTCCGAGTTCTTCCCCGTACCCGTACAGCAGTGCATTGTTGCAGATGGTATTGATGGTCCGGGGTACGCCGTTCGAATGTGAGTAGATCATCTCCACAGCAGAGGACGTAAAGAGCGGCTCCGATCTGCCGGCAACCTTGAGCCGGAAGTTTATATAGTTTCCCGTGTCCTCCATGCTCAGGGGCCCGAGGTGATACGACATGCCGATTCTCTGCCTGAACGCGCGGTAATGCCGTGCCTGCAGCCTTTCCCTGAATTCCGTCTGTCCTATCAGTATAATCGTGATAAGGTTTGAGGTGTCAAGCTGGTAGTTCGTCAGCAGCCGAATCTCGTCGATCGTGTCCTTCGACGGTATCAACTGCGCCTCATCAACAAAGACAACGGGGGTAATGTGCTGCTCGTACAACTCCGCTATCCTCTCGCTCATCTGTTCGATGATGTCCTGTTTAAAATACCTGATGTCCTGGATTCCAAGCCGCTTTGCTATGGTCTTCAGGAACTGCGTCGGAGAAAGCCTCGGATTGATGATGTTGATGACCAGGGAACCCTCGTCAAGAGCATCCATGGCTGTTCTGGACAATGTTGTCTTGCCCGAACCGATATCCCCGGTCAGCACGGCGAGTTCTTTCTCCTGAATGGCGAACAATATCCGCTCGAGTGCCTCTTCGTGCTGGCGCGACTTGTAGAGATACCGCGGATCCGGCGTCTTGCTGAAAGGCTTTTCATTCAGTCCGTAGAACCGTTCGTACATGGTTACACCTTGACCGCCTCTTCTATGAACACGGATGCGTCGAGCACCAGCACTATTTCTCCGGAACCTATGTCGGCCGCTCCCGCTATCCCCCTGACGCCTTTGAGCAGTCTGCCGAGGGATTTGATAACGACGTCCTGTTGTCCCACGAACCGGTCGGCAAGGATGCCGATCCACCTCTCCCCGCTTCCAACGACGACGACATAATAATTTTCCAGGGCCGCAGCCGGCGCGACATCGAAATTGAAAAAGCGCGACAGCCTGATGACCGGGATAACGGTGTCTCTGAGTTTAATGACTTCCTTGTTTTCGATGAAGCGAATCTCATCTGCACTGATGGATAGGCTTTCGTTGATCGAATTCAGCGGTACTGCATAGCGTTTTCCTTCGGACTCGATCAGGAGCGCCTGAATGATCGCAAGCGTTACCGGAAGGGTCAGGGTAAACCTCGTCCACCTGCCCTCCTGTGTATCTATATCTATCAAACCGCTGATAAGCCTGAGGTTGGTCTTCACCACGTCCAGTCCGACCCCCCTTCCTGAAACCTCGCTCACAT
>JAJYLM010000101.1 GCA_021787655.1 bacterium | reverse complement strand
GCGTTCAGGATCAGGAAGGATATGCCGTTTTCCGATGCAAACCGGAAACTTGCTGCGATCTTTGCCGAACGAATAACGTCACTGCTTGAGGTCAAGCGGTCGGATGAAGGTCTTCAGCTGGCTATTATTGAGTCCATCGAATCACTGGTCAGAGCACTCGAGGCAAAGGAACCGTATACCAAGGGGCATTCAGAGCGGGTTTCTGCCTATGCCCACCTGCTTGCCGAAAAGTTACACCTGGATACGAAGATGGTGTTGAATATCACTCAGGCTGGCAGGCTCCATGACATTGGGAAAATTGCCATACGGTACGACACGCTCACGAAAAAAGAAGGTCTTACGCAGGAAGAATACGATCAGTTCAAACTGCACACCGTGGTCGGTGCAAACATACTCAAACCTATGTCATTCCTTTCGGACATCATACCGCTTATTCTTTACCATCACGAGCGGTATGACGGAAAAGGGTATCCCGAAGGAATTGCAGGCGAACATATTCCTCTTGGTGCACGGATACTGGCAATCTGCGACAGCTTCGATGTCATGACCTCAGAACGGCCGTACCGGGCACCGCTGGCAACGGAGCAGGTGATATCCGAGCTTACCATGAACAGCGGAACACAGTTCGACCCCGGGCTGGTTCAAACAATGCTCCTTTTGCTGGACGACCATCAAATACCCAAACAAGACGAATTTGGACAGTAGCATGGGAACAGCAGACGCACGACTGCCGGATACTGTATTTCTCGGGGAATACACGGACAGGATCAACAGGACAGGGGTCAGTGTTCTTTATTTTGAAGGAGGAGCGATCGCCGGCATGTATAAATACGGAAATGCAACGAGCACACGGCAGGTAGATTCTCTCGAATCATCACACGCGGTATCCCGGATAGATGCGCTGACGCTCGCGGGCGGCAGTGCATTTGGTCTCGATGCATGCTGCGGTGTCATGCGGTGGCTGCGGGAACACGATAAAGGAACCGATTTGCGGGGCATACGGATACCGATTGTGCCCGGAGCTGTACTCTTTGACCTGCGGTTTTCAACAGGAGTAACACCCGATTGTACCATGGGCTATGCGGCGTGCAGTACCCTTGGTAAAATTGTTCACGAAGGATCTTATGGAGCCGGTACTGGTGCAACGGTCGGCAAGATCAACGGTATCGAACATGCAATGAAGGGTGGTGTCGGAAGTGCGTCCGGGAAGTTATCAGACGGTACCCTGGTATGGGTGTATGTTGTTCTCAACGCTTTTGGAGATGTTGTGGATAAGGATCGGAAAATATTGGCCGGTGCGCGCAAAGAAAAAAACTCCCGTGATTTCCTGGATACTGCTCATGTTATCACGGGCAACGCCGGGGATTCAACGATGCATCCTGTTCCGGAGAATACGACGCTGTGCGTTGTCGTGACCGATGCGTACTTTGATAAGTCTTCGCTTCGAGCCATTGCGAAAATGGCGTCAGCAGGTATTGCACGTGCAGTGTCTCCGGCAGGTATGAGCTTCGATGGTGATATTGTTTTTGCCGTATCGACAGGAAACCAAAACGAGGCAATGGATGTTGTCGGCGTTCTTGCTGCAGATCTGGTTGAAGAAGCTATCAGAAGGGCCGCACTGCACAGCGATGGATTTGGCATTCTGCCATCATACGGAGACATCCAAAACCGGTAAGCGTTGCGGGCAGATCAGTTTCGGTGATTTTAAAGGTGAGAGGTATGAAAGAGAACAAACCATGTTGAAGGAAAGAATAGAAGCTGTCCGGACGCTCCTGAAAGACGGTAATGAGCACGTCCGGCAGGCAGCATCCCGTGCTCTCGACAAATTGAGCACACGATTTGGGATTGAAAAGTTCGGTGAAGCGTTATCCAGCGACGACGTCCTCGTTCGATCGCGTGCTGTTTTCGGCCTTTCGGCGCTTGATGACGGCAGGGCCTTGGAGTACCTGGCTCGTGCTACCGCTGACAGCAATGCCGGTGTCCGCGCAAACGCTGTCCGCATCATTGGTGAAAAAAAGGGCGTAAAGTATATCGACAGTATTGCCAAACGCATTGGTGATCCGGATCAAACGGTCAGAACAGAGGCAATAAAGGCCATCGGCAATATGGGCAATGTTGCATACCTGGCAAACCTTCTGCAGCTGCTCAAGGATCCTGACACCGGTATCGTAACCACTGCAATCGCAGCGATCGGGAGGCTGAGGGACGCACGGGCGGAAAAACCGCTCCTGATCCTTCTGACCCACCCTGTTGCCGAAATACGCAGTGCTTCTGCAGCGGCCCTTGCCGAGCTCGAATAACAGCAGGAATTCCGTTCCCTTATCTTATACTTTTACCAGCAGCCGGTAGTAGAGCATGCCGACATACTCATGCAATGCACGGTAGGTATTTTCCAGGCCCTCCAGGCTCGGCATGTAATCCATGAAATTGTAGCACGACCTGTTCGTTTTATAATCGGTCGGCGCGGGGATGACGTTGGTCATGCCGGCGTGGCGGAATGCAAACATGGCCCTCCTCATATGATATGCAGAGGTGATCAGAATAATATTCTTGCACGACATTTTTGCACACAGTGCTTTTACATCAACAGCATTTTCATTGGTGTTCCTGCTCGATGAATCCGTAAAGATATCTTTTTCCGGAACACCCATCTGAACCAGGAACCGCTTCAGGACAGGTGCTTCAGGACGCTGGCACCGGAAGGCCTTTCCACTGCTGACGATGATCGGCAGAGGATCAATTCTGTATAATCTGAATGCATAGACGAGCCTGTGCAGCGCATCACCGGTCGGTGAACCGGTTCCCTCAAGGTCGGGGGCGTTGGTGTGGATGCCGCCGCCGAGGACAACATACACATCGTGGTCTGATACGTTCTTGATATTCAACGGTGCATAGGTGTTTTCGAGGGGTGTCATGAGCCCGTCAGCGAGAGGTCCGAGACAGGCGGTATAAACAGAAGCAGCAAAAATGACCATGAGAATGCCGATAGCATAATTTTTTTTCTTCAGCAGCATGAGAGCCCATAAGAACAGCATCGTTATTGCCAGACCCGGCGGCAGCAGCCACGCAGTGAACAGTTTCGACAGTATAAACATAGAACCTCCTTCTTAAGGTTTCTTCGTTCGTTTTTGAAGTTTCGTCATGCAACAAAACAACGGTAACACAATCGCAGTAAGAATACCAACAGCAGCAAGCCATACAATGATACCGGTCTTTTTGAGTATTCCGCCGCGCCCGGGTGATTTGTAAAACAGTGCCACCTCGTACTGTGTACTGTGAAGTGCAACCTTGACGGCGTTGAGCCCGGTCCCGGCCATGACCATGACAGCGATCCTGAGCGTCGCGTCCGACAACCGCGACATCAGTTGCGGTGGAAGGTATTTCATGACGACACTGTTGGTCCAGTACAGATATGCGGGATACAGCCCGTTGCTACCGGCTGTGTCCGGCAGATCGAATGCGGAGCGGATCAGGGGCAGCAGAAGTTCCCGGCCTTCCGGCTGCCTGACCCATGTTGTCAGCAGATCGAGAAATATCTCAGGGCGCAGCCCGTAGAAAGATACCAGAGAGCGGAGATCGATCATATCCCTGAGTCTGAATGAAAAGTTGTGGTGGATCGACATATGGTACATGATATAAAACAATGCAGTGTACGGGGCAGGGGTGAGGAATGCGGTATTGTCCCACGTCACGGATACGGCGTCTTCAAAGGGGTTGATGTCTGCAACCCGGATGAATCTGTCGTCGAAGAGACGGATGTGGGTTTCGAGAGAAAGTGTTGCATCCTCCGAGAGGTACGGCATGATATGTGATTTTATCGCGAACAGCCAGTTCTGGTTTGTATCGCTGAACAAGGGGTGCATATTGTTCTGCTGCATCATAGCTTCGAGCCGTTCCGCATGGTGCTGGTGAACGAGGATATCGATGTCAGCCATCGGTCTGAGACCGGTCTCGCGGTAAACGGAGACAGCCAAAGCCGCACCTTTGAGCAGCAGCATCGGTATGCCTTCGCGTTCCGCCTGTTTCTTGAGCAGCTTGATCTGTTTGAGCAGCAGAATATTGCGCGCAGTATTCTTCAGGTAACTGTCTCTGAGCCGCAGCACCGTGTCCTCGAAGCCCGGGATATTGAGCGGTTTCAGATGGTAGTACAAAAGAGGTGCAAGAAACTCTGTCGCGGCAAGACGCGCAATCTTATCCGGATCCAGTTTCTTCATCTCCTGTTTGAGCGAGAGGATCTGCTGCGGTGTTTTAACCGGTGAGCAGAGATTCAGCAGAAGCTTTCTCGATGGATCAAATAATTCTGTCATGGATAATGAAATGTTATATAGTGCTCAGACGCGATATCCAGCCTGTCATCGAAAATCACACCGTCAATCGTTATCCAGCTGTGCCCCAGTATGGATGTGCCGGTGATGGCATCTTTTCGCAGACCGGCATACAATGCAACAGGATACCCTGCCGACTTCAGAAATTTGTAGAGCAAAAGCGTCCTGTTCCAGCAGTGCTGCTCTTTGATCAGGCCCTTGATCCGCATCCAGTCATGGACAAAGTCTCTGATGGTATCCTTGTCGCACGGATAACGATCTTTTCGTTTTGACAGCACTGCGAACAGATCTTTCAAACCATGGCGCTGTTCAAGGAATGGCAGAGTGAACGTAGATACGCCTATTCTGAAAAACAAGACAGCGCGGCGGATTACGGTGCAGGAAGGAGTATGCCCTTTTGCCATGTTGGCTGGTCGTTCAGATGGACGTCGTTGGTTATATCAAAGCTGTTGGATCCGTTTGCATTCATGAGAAATATCCTCTCATTGCCATACTGTGTGGACACGTAGGCGATATAATTTCCGTCAGGAGAAAAAGCAGGGTCAAAGGCATCGAAGTCCGGGTTTGACAGGCCCCTGGGCGGAGCACTGCAATCGACCGGCATGGAAAAAACCTGGAGGTGCCCTGTTGCAGGAGAAGCGGTCAGAAAGACAATCGTTTTACCATCCGGTGACCATGTAAGCGGAGGAACAATGTCGGATGTGTTACAGAGCCACTGCCGGTTGGACCCGTCCGGTGCAACCGTATAGATGCTCATCGGTGCCTCGCTGCTCGGCAGGGGGCTTGCGCCGGGAAATGGATCGTGGATGTACGCAATGCTTTTATCATCAGGCGAAAATTTTCCACAGCATGCTCCGGATCCGTCGTCATTCGTTACCTGGGTAATTGTTCCCGTTGTCCCGGTGATGTAGAGCTGCCGGTGATAGCTGATGGCCTGCGTGTAGACAATACTGCTGCAATCATGGCTGTAATCAGGAGCATCCGAATCCGCGTTCGGTGTATCGGTAAGCTGAACAAGGCTCGTTCCGGTTATGGACATGGTGTAAATTTGGAACCTCCCGGTCCTGTTCGACGAGAACGCTATCGAGTTTTTGCATGCAGTAGGATAGGTGTCGAAGCACTGCTGTAAAACGCAGTCGCCCGATGGATTCGAAAGCCTGGTCACAGTCGATCCGTCCTCTTTCATTGAATAAATGCTGTAGTCGCCGTCCCGCGCCGACACAAAGACAATCAGGGGCGGCTTTTGTTGGGCAATCGCAGTCTGATACGATTGACGGGAACACGAAGAGACAACGACGACGAGAGTAAGAAGGCTTAAAATCAGAGGTGGCGAGGATTTATGTTTCATGCTTTTCAACAATGTTCAGGGATAAAAGTTTTTGAATGATGCCGTTGACACTGCTGTCCGCCTTTTCCTTGTCGACCTCATAAACAGTCATTATGGTTTCAATGATCTTGTCCTGTGAAAGATTTGCCTCGATGCCTTTGAATATGACAAGGCCCGTCTCATTCAGAGAGTAGTACCGCTTGTTGCGCATATCGAGCAGGATTGCCTCATTGTTATCGAGATCTGTCACAATGATGTCTTCGGGAATTGAATAGGTTATCATAACGATAAAAAAACAGGGCGGGCAAAGCCCGCCCTGTAAAAGTGTCTTATAGTCCCAGACTGCTCAAACTGACCTTGCCTGTTATGACATTGAGCAGCAGACTTACCACATTGACGTACTGATTCATCTGCGCGTTGTTCATGTTTGTTGTTGCATAGCTGATGGTGTCGCACGGTGCAGAGGCATTATACGGAATGCCTATGTAGTTCTGGTATTTGCTGCACCAGTTGAACTGACCTATTGTCAGCAGACCGCCGAACGTCGGATCCGGGAAGAACATGTAGGTATCATTCGGTAGTGCGATGCCAATGGTATCAAGGGAGTTTGCCGGCAGTATTGCCGCAAGGGTACCAGCCATCGATGGGTCAAGTGTTGCGGCGAGTTGTACGAAGGTTGTTCCCGTTACGTTCAGGGTTATGAGTTTTGGCGGATCAACAAAGGTGCTGGATGGCCAGTAATGATACCGCGGGAAAAATGGAGCTGCACTTGAACCCATCAGGGGGCCGAGCGGCAGTACAAGACCAAGGCTCAAAGAAATTCCCAGCGGAGCTGTGTTAATATAGACCCCTGCATAGAGCAACGAGGTCAGCGATTTACTCCATACGTCAGGTATACCGTTCTTTTCTCCACACACTGCATTACCGACTCCTGCTGGTGAATTTGGTATAGGCCATGGCAAATCTGCTGAAAAACCCGGTAATAGTGGGGGTAAGGGAGTCAAAATTGTACAGGTAATATCGTCACCATAGGGATCCGTATTGCTGGCAGCGTTGTACCCCAATTCCAGGTTGTCAGGTACCCTGTCTGTGCCTGTATCACTCCACGCAGTTACGGTTGTCAACGTAGTAGCAGTTAAGTAGTTTATGGAGTAGCCTGATCCGGCAAAGGGAAATGACTGTTCTTCGTCAGCCTGCTCAATGACATCTCCTGCCTGATGATAGGCTCCGTCGCCGTAGAGGTCAACGAAACAGGGCGTATTGCTCTGGGAGCTGTTACAGACCTTTGTGCCGGCATGCCACACGTTGTCTCCGCTGTCTGCATACCATTCACCTGAATATGAGGCAGACGTTGGATTACCGGTGCATGGTCCAGTTATCGTATACGTGAGCGGTGTACCGGTTGTAGAATCCGTGATTACAGTTACAGCGTCACACGTACCATCGACTGTTCCGTTGATGACATTCCCGGGGCCGCTTGCCGAACCTGCAGTTCCGGGTGAGAAGCTTGCCGATGCTGTCCAGTAACCAGCTCCATTCGGGTCCTGGCTTGCGGGTACATGGACAAAGCCGTCTGCAAAGGCTTCCGGTGCAATATACGAGCTTGCTCCAATGACCGGATCACTCGTTTGGTAATACAGTGGTGCGAGCGTCTTCAAATCACTGGGCGGGTTGCTTAAGAATGCGCCGAGATCAATGGAAGGCAGCACCGGCAGCGAAAGATACGCATCGCCGACAGAATCAAACATAGAAGTCATCAGAGTCGGCAGCAATCCGATTATCGGTCCAAGCGTGCTGCTTCCTCCTCCAAGACCTGCAAGCAGCGGTTCCAGGACAGGTAATAGTCTGGGGACAAGAACCTGGACCGCAGGTATGACATCGAGCGGGTGCTGTCCGTTGACATCCGTTACACTTGCATACAGAGCGTTGGAAACGGACTGAAGGTCTGTCAGATAAATAAGTTTTGACAGACCGGGTATCGAAATCGCAGGGCCAATTAATCCA
>JAJYLM010000100.1 GCA_021787655.1 bacterium | reverse complement strand
AGGTTCGGCTACAAGAAAGCGATCGAGAACGGTCTGGCCGCCGGTCCTGTCAACAGGCACGAGCAGGGAACGACATCGTGGACAGATATTACCGCTGCGGTTGCCCTGCAAATAAAGCAGGCGGGGACAAAAGTTGGCGCGGTCATTTCGCCCTTTGCCACAAACGAAGAGGCGTATGCTTTTTTCTACCTCATAAAGACGGTTGCCGGCAGCACCAGCGCCGGTGTCCTGCAGTTCCCGGATGCACAGGAATTTAACAAGAACACAAAATTGCAGCTCAGAAAAGGAGTCCAGGCACCCAACCTGAAGGGTATCGAACAGATAGCAGCAGCACTGGGTGTGAAGCTTGAGTCCGTCGATGAGGTCATTGCCCGGGGGCCCGAGCTTCTGTATGTTCTCGGACCGACCTTCAACCGGATGGACGGATATGTGGAAAAGGTAAAAGGCATCAAGAATATTGTTCTCCAGGATTTCAAGCCGTCCATTTTCGCAGACAACGCGCAGTATGTTCTGCCGGGATTCAGTTTCGCCCAGAAAGACGGAACGTACACCAGCAGGGAAGGTCAGGTGCAGAGGATACGGCAGGCTGTCGATCCAAAGACGAACGCGAAAAACGACCTCGATGTCCTCGCGGATATCATCGCTGCGATATCCGGAAAGAAGCTCGGCGGGTTTGATGCAGTCCTGGCGCTCCTGGTCAAGGAAATACCGTTTTTTAACAGTGCTGATCTCCGTGCCCTTGCAGCAGACACGAACCTCAGGAAGGCAGCGGGAAGATTATGGTAGATTATACGACAGTACTCCTGAATACCGTCATGATACTCGTTGTGTTTGTCGCGCTCCTGACGACCGTGGCGTATCTTACCTTTGCAGAAAGAAGGGTGAGCGCTTACATGCAGGACAGGCTTGGTCCGAACAGGGTCGGTCCCTGGGGACTGCTCCAGCCTCTTGCCGACGGTCTGAAGTTTATCATGAAGGAAGATATAACCCCTCTCGAGGCAAACAAGTTTCTGTACACCATAGCCCCGATGATAGCTATCATACCGGCCATGCTCACGTTTGCGGTCATTCCCTTCGGGCATGACCTGTTTTTGCGCGGCAGGGTCATCGACCTCAGGATAGCGGACTTCAATGTCGGCATCCTGTACGTTTTTGCAATAGCATCCATGGGCATATTCGGCATTATCGTGGGTGGATGGGCTTCCAATAATAAATTTTCACTGCTGGGAGGTCTTCGTTCCGCATCTCAGTTTATCAGTTACGAAATTTCCATGGGGCTCGCGATCATCGGTATTCTGATGGTATTCGGAACCTTGAATTTGAGCAACATTGCCCTGTACCAGGGCGGACTGTGGTTCAACGCCGTTCCCAAGTGGGGCGTTCTCGTCCAGCCGCTGGGGTTTATTATCTTCCTGGTGAGCGTGTTTGCAGAGACCAACCGGGTACCGTTCGATCTCCCCGAGGCGGAATCGGAGCTTGTCGGAGGCTACCATACGGAGTATTCGAGCATGAAATTTGCATTCTTTTTCATGGGAGAGTATGCAGCCATGATCACGGCATCGGCGCTCATTGTGACCCTGTATTTCGGCGGCTGGCAGGTACCGTATCTCCACAACATCGGCTTCGTCATTCCGAAGCTCGGCATCTTCCACCTGCAGCAGTGGCTGGTCGCAGTTATGGAGGTCCTTTCGTTCGTGGTCAAGACGGGGTTCTTCCTGTTCTTTTTCCTGTGGGTACGCTGGACGCTCCCGAGGTTCAGGTTTGATCAGCTGACGGCGCTGGGATGGAAGGTCCTTATTCCGCTCGGCATCCTGAATATCGTCATAACAGGCGTTCTTATCATGTATAAGGTCATATAACTATGGCAGAGAACAAGAAACGGTACAATTTTAAAGAAGCGGTGTATCTCATAGAGATACTGCGGGGTCTCGGCGTCACGATCAAGCACTTCTTTGTGAGGAAAAAATTCGCTCTCCAATATCCCGAGGACAAGCTGAACATTGTGGGTAATACCCAGGAAGTCATGAAGGTCATGGACAAGGATGCGCAGCAGCTGACCGACAGGGTCGAGGTCACCATGAACTTCAGGGGCAAGCACGCGCTGCTCGTTGACGGGGACCTCGGACGGTGTGTGGCATGCAAGATGTGTGAGACCGTGTGCCCGTTCTTTGCCATCTATATAGAGCCCGAAGAATCGCCCGACCCGCGCAAGGAGAGGAGCCCGAAGATCTTCGAGGTCGATCTCACAAGGTGTGCATACTGCGGGTACTGTGTCGAGGCGTGCCCGGAGAACGCAATCACCATGACGTCGTTCTACAGCCTTGTTGCACGGCAGAGGCCGGAACTGGCCATACAGAAGAAAGAATTGAGGAAGGTCGTCCAATGATAAGCCACGTTTTGTTTGCGGCAACCGCAGTACTGCTGATCCTCACCTACATCTACGCTGTTGTTGCGGGAAGCCCGGTCTACAGTGCCCTCTCTATGGGCGCGGCATTCTTTCTGACCTCGTTTTTGTTTGTCCTGCTCGGTGCACCGTTCCTGGCGGCCGTGCAGGTCATCATCTATGTCGGTGCAATGCTGATCATGTTCCTGTTCATCATTATGATGTTTAACCTGAACAAGGAGCCGGCCGCGCCGGTGCAATACAAGGCATCAACTGTCGTTTCCTACCTGCTGATCATGCTGGTGCTGGTGGTTTCGTTTTTCATGGCGCGGGGGGTAATGAAGATGCCGTCAGGATTCACGGTTGTCGGATTTGGTTCTGCCGAGAACATCGGCTTCAATCTGTTGAGGAACTATGTCCTGCCGTTTGAGCTTGCCTCATTTATCCTTCTGGTCGGCGTCTTTGGTGCAATAACATTCGTCAAAAAGAGGAACAGGGTATGAGCTATCAGATGCTTGTGGTGTTGAGTTTCGTGCTGTTCGTCATTGGTATGATCGGGGTCGCGATGCGGCGCAACCTTATCATCGTGCTGGTCTCGCTCGAGCTCATGCTGAATGCGGTCAATATCCTGTTTATTTCCGCTTCCCGCTATCTGCACACGCTGGACGGTCAGATCTTTGTCATCATGGTCATAACGATAGCCGCAGCGGAAACAGCCATAGCTCTTGCACTCGTGGTCAAGGTGTTCAAGATGGCAGGCATGGTCAAAATAGACGACCTGAAAAAGCTGAAGTGGTGACGTCATGGAATTGAATATAGTACGATATATCCTGGTATTTCCCCTGCTCGGTTTTCTGGTGAATGGATTTGCCGGGCCGCGGCTCGGCAACAAGACTGTCGGTCTGATAGCGGGCGGAGCGGTACTGCTGAGCCTCTCGCTCTCGGTGTACGTGTTTTTCAGGCTTATCGCCCTGCCTGCGGATGCGCGGCTTATAACAGACACGGTGTACACGTGGATCCATTCAGGCAGTCTCACGATCGATTTCAAGCTGATGGTCGATCCCCTCACCTCGGTCATGCTGCTGGTCGTTACGGGTGTCGGTTTTCTGATCCACGTCTATTCCATCGGGTACATGCACGGCGACAGGAGCTACCCGAGATTTTTCGCATACCTGAACCTGTTCATGTTCGCGATGCTGCTGCTGGTTCTGTCCTCGAATATCATCCTCATGTTCGTTGGATGGGAGGGCGTCGGGCTGTGTTCGTACCTGTTGATCGGGTTCTGGTATGAAAAGGACTCAGCTGCCAATGCGGGTAAAAAGGCATTTATAACGAACAGGGTCGGTGATTACGGCTTTTTACTCGGTGTCTTCCTGCTTGCATCGGCCTTTGCGTCGAAGGGCATTCTGACACTCGATTTTACCACGATGGCTGCGCACATATCCCTCATTTCGCCGAAGATACTGACCGTGGCTGGCATCCTGTTGTTCGTCGGTGCGACCGGAAAATCGGCGCAGCTTCCCCTGTACGTGTGGCTGCCCGACGCAATGGAAGGCCCCACCCCGGTGAGTGCACTCATCCATGCCGCAACGATGGTCACCGCCGGTGTCTACATGATTGCACGGATGAACTTTCTCTATGTTCTTGCTCCCACTGCACTCGAGGTCGTCGCAGTTGTCGGAGGATTGACGGCCCTGTATGCGGCAACCATCGGACTCGTCCAGAACGACATCAAGCGGGTGCTCGCCTATTCGACCATCAGCCAGCTCGGGTATATGTTTGTCGGCGTCGGCGTCGGTGCATTCAGTGCCGGTATCTTCCATCTTATGACGCACGCCTTTTTCAAGGCGCTCCTCTTCCTCGGAGCCGGCAGCGTGATCCACGCACTCTCGGGTGAGCAGGATATGAGGAAGATGGGAGGCCTGAAGAACAAGATCCCGGTTACACACGCCGTCTTCCTTGCTGCTGCACTCGCGATATCGGGGATACCTGGTCTTTCCGGGTTTTTCAGCAAAGACAGCATTCTTTCGGCTGCCTATGCATCCGGGCATACCTTCATATGGCTGCTCGGGTTCATAACCGCACTGCTGACCGCGTTTTATATATTCCGGCTCATCTATATGACCTTTTACGGAGAGAGCCGCGTCGAGAAGCATGCCGCAGAGCACGTTCATGAATCGCCGAAGGTCATGACCATTCCTCTCATCGTGCTTGCGGTTCTGTCCGTATTCGGCGGTTATATCGGCGTGCCGCAGCTGCTCGGATCTCTTATCGGCTGGCATCATTCGGACATATTCGTGAACTATCTTGCCCCGGTATTCCATACCGCTCCGGCACTGCCGGAGATGGCCGTTCCCACGGAATCTCTGCTCATGATAGGTTCTATAGCAATGGCAATTCTTGGAGTCTTCGCAGCGTGGTATGTCTACCTGAAGTCGAAGATGAAGACCGCACAGAGCGCCGCCGGAGCACTGCCGGGTGTGTATCGCCTGCTCCTGAACAAGTACTACGTCGATGAAATTTACAACGCGGTCATCATCAGGCCGATGATGCTGTTCTCGGAGGTCTTCCTGTGGAAGTTCTTTGACGTGAAAATCGTCGACGGCGCCGTGAACGGATCCGCGTCGCTGACGCAGCGTGCCTCGAACAGGATCAGAAAGATACAGACAGGCGATTTCCAGGTATACGTGATGCTGTTCCTGATAGGTGTCATCACGGTTTTAGCATACTTTGTGTTGAGGTAGGGTGACATGGGCTTTCAAGAAAATTTACTTTCGATTGTAATCTTTTTACCGCTCGCCGGCGTGCTGATTGGTACGTTGATCGGCAAGAACAACACGTCTGCGATAAAGTGGTTTACCCTGATCGTGTCTGTTGCCGAATTCGCAGTTTCCCTGTTCCTCGTGAAGCGGTTCGATCCGTCGGTTGCGGGCATGCAGATGACCGAGAAATACTCCTGGATACCGGTGTACAATATCTCCTATCAGCTCGGAATAGACGGCTTGAGCCTGATCCTTATCCTGCTGACGACATTTCTCACCCCGCTCGTTCTGCTGGGGTCCTGGAACTATATCAAGAACCGCGAAAAGGAATACTACCTGTGGTTCCTCGTCCTCGAAGCCGGTATGATCGGCGTCTTTGCATCCCTCGATCTGATCCTCTTCTACGTGTTCTGGGAAGCGATGCTGATACCCATGTACATCATCATCGGTGTCTGGGGAGGTCCCCGCAGGATATATGCTGCGGTGAAGTTTTTTATCTATACAATGTTCGGCAGTCTTCTGATGCTCGTCGCAATCATCTACCTGTACTTTGCATACGGCTCGCAGACAGGGATCTATACATTCAACCTGCTCAAACTCTACAACCTTTCCCTGCCCATGAGCACGCAGATATGGCTGTTTGCGGCGTTTGCTCTCTCATTTGCCATCAAAGTTCCGATCTTTCCGTTCCACACGTGGCTGCCTGATGCGCATGTCGAGGCTCCGACCGGCGGCAGTGTCATCCTTGCCGGTGTCCTGCTGAAGATGGGAACGTACGGATATATGAGGCTTGCAATGCCGCTGTTTCCCCTTGCTGCCAACGCATTCCTTCCCTACATTGCGGTGCTTGCGATTATCGGCATCATCTACGGTGCTCTCGTAGCGATGATGCAGCCGGATATCAAGAAGCTGGTCGCCTATTCGTCGGTCAGCCATCTCGGGTTTGTGATACTCGGACTTATGGCGCTCAACATGCAGAGCGTCGACGGCGCGGTCCTTCAGATGGTGAACCACGGGCTTTCGACCGGTGCACTCTTTATGCTGGTCGGTATGATCTACGAACGCAGGCATACCCGGGAACTCTCCGAGTTCGGAGGCATCGCCAAAACAATGCCAGTTTTTGCGACGTTCTTCATGATCGTAACGCTGTCATCCATAGGTCTGCCGGGGCTTAACGGTTTTGTCGGCGAGTTCCTTATCCTGATCGGCTCGTTCCTTGCACACCCGATCTACGCGATTCTGGCCGGAACCGGTGTCATCCTCGGCGCCGTGTACATGCTGAGGACATATCAAAAGGTGTTCTGGGGAAAGATCACGAACAAGAAAAACGAAGACCTGAAAGATCTCAGCGGAAGGGAAATTGTTGTCATGCTGCCTATCCTGGTGATGATCGTGTGGATCGGGGTTTACCCGAAACCATTCCTCGACATGATCCGGAACGCCAGCAAATCATACATACAGTACGTGAAACCACAGACAGCATCGGTTCCGGCCTCGTTCGGACCGGCTCTGCCGCAAATGCCAGAGAGGTCAAAATAACATGTATGTTGATATAAATTATACTGCCATTCTTCCCCAGATCATCATTGGTGTAACACTCTTCGTTTGTGCAATGGTCGATGCCTTTACCACGTCAAAGAAATGGCCGGTCGGGCTGATAGCGCTGCTCGGTATCGGTACTGCCATAGGATCCGGCGTTTATCTGTGGGGCGGAAAGATCGTTTCATTTTCCCAGATGATATCGATGGACGAATTCTCCCTCATCGTGTTCATGACGGTACTGATTGCGGGGTTCATAACGGTCCTCATTTCATTGAACTACGTCGACAACGTGGAATCCGATGCGGGGCATTTCTATCTCTTGCTGCTGAGCTCTCTCCTGGGCATGATGTTTCTTGTTGCGGCGACCAACCTCATTGTCCTGGTGCTCGGACTTGAGCTGATGAGTCTCTCCATTTACCCGCTTGTCGGGTTCACACGGGAACGGGAAGCGAGCCTCGAGGGGGCGATGAAGTACCTCATACTCGGTGCATTTGCAACGGCATTCCTTTTGTACGGCATCGCGCTTGTGTACAGTGTGCTGGGGACAACGAACCTCTACACCATCGCGAGGATCCTGTCTGTTCCAACCAACAATGCAGGGAACCGTGTTATGATGGCCGGTGTCGCATTTATCCTCATCGGCTTTTCGTTCAAAGTCGCTCTTGTTCCATTCCATGCATGGACCCCGGACGCTTACCAGGGTGCATCAGCGCCGATTACGGGATTTATGGCGGCAGCGGTCAAGGCGGCGAGCTTTGCCGCGTTGATCAAGGTCGTCCTGGTAGTCCTGAGCACGTACCATGTGCCTGTCGCACAGGCCCTCTGGTGGCTGAGTGCCGTCACCATGTTTACCGGAAATATCGTCGCCGTCGTGCAGAAGAACGTCAAGCGCATGCTTGCATATTCGAGTATAGCGCACGCAGGTTATATCGTCGTTGGAATCGTGTCGGGGACTGCATTCGGGATGTCGTCTGCAGTGTTTTA
>JAJYLM010000099.1 GCA_021787655.1 bacterium | reverse complement strand
GGGCATCAATTCACGAAACCTCGAAACATTCGTGACTACGACCGCTGTCGTCGTACGTCTCATAGAACACATGCCAAAACACCTGTTGACAATAGCCGAAAGCGGGATAACATCGTCAGAGATCATGTCCGAACTCATGCAGTCGGGTGTGCATGGATTTCTTATCGGGGAAGCTTTTATGCGCGCCCCGTCCCCGGAGAAGAAATTAAAAGAGTTCATAGACAAAATCAGATTAAGCTCAAATATCGAAAGGAGATAACATGCAGACAAAGATTGTTTTGGATGAAACAGAAATACCCCGTCGGTGGTATAATATCATGGCGGACATGCCAAAGCCGCCGGCAGCAGTGCTGCACCCGGGGACCAGGAAGCCGATAAGCCCCGATGATCTGAAACCCATCTTTCCAATGGGATTGATCGAGCAGGAGGTGTCGACAAAGCGCTGGATAGACATACCCGAAGAGGTACTGAAGATATACACCATGTGGAGACCGACACCGGTCTTCAGGGCTCACAATCTTGAAGCGTTTTTAAAAACCCCGGCACGTATCTACTATAAAAATGAAAGTGTCAGTCCACCGGGCAGCCACAAGCCCAATACAGCCGTCGCCCAGGCTTATTACAATAAGAAAGAAGGCATCAAACGGCTTGCAACCGAGACGGGCGCAGGGCAATGGGGCAGCGCTCTTTCCATGGCCGGTAAGCTCCTCGGCCTTGACATAACCGTTTACATGGTGCGCGTAAGCTATGACCAGAAACCATACCGGAGAATCATGATGGAGACGTGGGGCGGTCATGTGAATGCAAGTCCTTCGGATCTGACGAATGCCGGAAGGAAGGTTCTTGAGACAGACCCGGCTTCACCGGGCAGTCTCGGTGTCGCTATCAGTGAAGCGGTCGAGGACGCGGCATCGCACAACGACACCAACTATTCACTGGGGAGCGTCCTGAACCACGTTCTTATTCACCAGAGCGTCATCGGACTTGAGGCGAAAGAACAGCTCAAGAAGGTCAACGAGTACCCGGATATCGTCATAGCATCATGCGGCGGAGGCAGTAACTTCGGCGGTATTGCATTTCCCTTTCTCATGGACAAATTTGCCGGAAAGAACGTCCGGGCAATTGCTGTAGAGCCGGCTTCCTGCCCTACCCTTACCAAGGGTCCCTATGCATACGATTTCGGAGATGAAGCGGGCTTGACACCGCTTATCAAGATGTACACGCTTGGTCATAATTTTATGCCACCGGGCATACACGCCGGCGGTCTGCGGTACCATGGCGACTCGCCGCTGGTAAGCCAGTTCTATCACGAAGGCCTTATAGAGGCTGTCGCGTACAACCAGCTTCCGGTCTTTGAAGCAGCTATAACATTTGCGAGAACAGAGGGTATAATTCCTGCGCCCGAATCGGCACACGCAATCCTCGGTGCAATCAACGAAGCAAAAAAGGCAAAGGAAGAAGGCAAGGAAAAGGTGATCCTGTTCAACCTGAGCGGACACGGCCACTTCGATCTCACGGCGTATGACAGCTATCTGAGAGGAAAACTCCAGGACTACGAATATCCAGAGGCTGAAATCAAGAAGTCTCTGAAAGACCTTCCGAAGGTATCGTAGAAATACATCTTCAGCGCAGGGGCAATACATGATTTGCCCCTGCCGATGATGAAGGATCATGTTGAGGAAGTGAATCCGGCAAGCACATGACGAGACCAAAAATTAAGATCTGCGGCATAACCTCCCTGGAGGATGCTCTTACAGCGAGCGACTGCGGCGCTGACGCACTCGGATTCATCCTGTACGACAAGAGCCCGCGCGCTGTAAAACCGGAGCAGATTGCCGAGATCATCCATCACCTGCCCGTTTTTGTATCAACCGTCGGTGTCTTTGTTGATGAAACGATAGACAGAATACGCTCGATCGTCGATGCAACGGGTCTTGATTATGCACAATTGCACGGCAATGAGCCACTGGACATGGTCCGGGCACTCGGCAGAATGGCAATCAAGGCATTCAGAATCAGAGACGCATCTTCCATACGCGAGGTAAACACATCGGGGCTGCAGGTCGTTCTGCTCGACAGTTATACCAGCCACTACGGGGGCTCCGGGAGGGGCTTTAACCATGAGCTTTTACAGGAGTTGTCTCCTGCTATCCGCTTCATTCTTTCCGGAGGTATAACACCGGACAATGTATGCGATATCGTCAACAGATTCAAACCTGCAGCTATCGATGTATCAAGCGGCATTGAGATCTCACCGGGTAAGAAGTCAGCGGCAAAGATCAAGCTCCTGTTCGAACGGCTGAACGCGTGTACGGACACCGGTACCGGGAAAAGTTGACTTTTCGTCCGCCATTTGTTAGATATTAAAATTATGAGTGAGATAAAGATACCTGAAAAACTGGAAAAACTCATGGATATTGTTAAACAAAATGCTGTGACCTATGCACATTTTGTAAAGACAAGAATTCAGTTATACGAGATGACACGACAGTATAACTTGTCCGTTTATGAGCTTGGACACCAGTTCTATGCAACAGCAAAAACAGGGCTCGATGATGTTACGGTGTTTTCTTCTTCCATCGAACGGTTGAAAGAACTCGAGAGTAAACTTTCAAATCTGAGGGAAGAACTGCATCAACATCAGCAGCCGGAACAAACGTCCAAATAGCGAAATCCGTACAATCAAATACTGCTTACGGGGCTGTAGCTCAGTTTGGGAGAGCGCTACAATGGCATTGTAGAGGTCGAGGGTTCGATCCCCTTCAGCTCCATTTTTCAATTCGATTTTCCGTAATCGATACGTCTGCTGCCTTTCAACGTTTATGCACAGAAAAATACGTTTTTCAGGTCAAGAGAAACATATCTTTTTGAAACGGCACGATGCGCACAACCGTGCAGACCTCCGGGACGGACACTGTCCCGAAATTCCGAAATGACAGAGGGCAAAATCATACTTCACAGGGTCATCAGGGTCAAACCGCTTCAGGTTGTTCGTAATTTCTATGGCGGTTTTCATATCTATGGTTTTTCTCTCTGTGAGACCCAGACGCAGTGCGATGCGGGATGTATGGGTATCGAGGGGCAGAATCAGCCGGTCAGCTGGTATAAACGGCCATAATCCGAAGTCAACCCCGTCATCTGCCCTCACCATCCACCGCATAAACATGAGCGAACGTTTACAGGTACTTCCCTTGTCCGGGGACGGCAGCATCTGAAGCAGTCCAAACGGCCGTTTGTTCTTTCCATAAACCGGCGATGTGCTTCCGGCATAGAAAGCATCAACAAACCGGGAGAGTGCATTGATCACCGTCGGATCGTCTTTTTCAAAGTTGTGCCGGAAAAAATCGCCGAGAGTATGATACCTTCTGAGAAATAACGACAATAGGTGCAAAAATGCTGTAATATCCCGGGAAGAATTCATCCTGTACGCTATGTCAACAAACAGATGTGCATGCCTGTTCACGTTGAACTTAAGAAAGAAGTCATACGGGCTGCTCCCTGCCCTGCTGAGCAGAATTTCAAGAACCGGCTTGAACAGAGTAACCTTTCCATAGGACAGACATGAAACTATAAATCCGGCAGTCTCCCTATCAGCCTGACGCTCGTAGCGGTGCGGCAGTTCAACCGGATCGTAGGCAACACGCCGCTTTCGTTCAAAATCTCTATAGAAAGCGTCCATCGTTTGACGCAGCGTTTCGAGATTGATTTTATCTTGCATTTGTGTGTTCCGGATAGTATACTATAATCATTCGCTATGGAATCATATTCCGTTTACATACATATACCATACTGCAAAAAAAAATGCAGATATTGTAATTTTCTTTCGGCAGCACCGGAGGTCAAGGACATAGATACGTATATAGAAGGAATACAGGCCGAGCTCAAACTTTACAAACCCTTCCTCTCCAACAGGGAAATTAAAAGTATATTTATCGGCGGCGGTACTCCTTCACTGCTTGAACCGGGTCAGCTGAAACAGATCATCGCATCGATCAGCCTTTCACTCAATGTGATTGAACCGGTTGAGATCACCATTGAAGCAAACCCGGAAAGCATATCCGCGGAAAAGTTGAAGTCCATGTTCAATCTCGGAATCAACCGTCTCAGTATAGGACTGCAATCTTTTGATGATACTGTACTCACATCGCTTGGCAGGCTCCATAATGCGGAGTCATCCTATGCAGCCATAGAAAAAGCGCGGAGCGCAGGATTCAGAAACATAAATATCGATGTGATCTACGGCATACCTTCACAGGACATCGCACAGGAGCTGGAGGGGATAAAGAAGGTTGCTCCTGAACACGTCTCGTTTTATTATCTCACCATAGAACAGGGAACACCGTTGTCCATGGATAAGATTTTCAAGCCGCTCAACGATGATTCGTTTCAGGAGCTGTACACAAGAGTGCACGAAGAAATGGTTGCTGCCGGCTATGCCCATTACGAAGTTTCGAATTTTGCAAAACCAGGATTTCAATCCGTTCATAACATGAACTACTGGCAGCGCGGGGATTATCTTGGCATAGGCTCCGGAGCACATGGGTTTTTCAAGACAGGTCTTCCCTGGATAGGCATGACGGCGCAGGCACGGTACGAAAACGCTTACCCTCCCTCAGTCTACACTGAAAAGGTGCTGAGTAGCGATGATAACCCGGCCTTTCCGATCAGTCGGGTCGAAGTGCTTGATACGGATGCTGAAACCCTTGAAAATATATTCCTTTCCCTCAGAACATGGAAGGGCATCCATACGAATCTCGTAAAAAATAATAAATTGCTCCAGCACCTTGTTGATGACGGTTTAATTCAGATTAGCGGTGATACCTTGAACCTTACAGTGAAGGGCATGTGTGTCATGGACGGTATCGTAACGGAATTATTTTAAGCAGGATCACCGCATCTTTTTTCAACAGAGGTGTTTACAATTCATCTTTTTTTGAACTGTTCATCGATAAGAACACTCGTTATTTCAATATTTTAAACTGCATTTTCTCCTGGCACATCCTGTGCTTTCCTCGTTGTTAGGAAAGGAGATGGCAATGATAAAAGTTATGGTTGTCGATGACGAAATATATTTTGCAACGAACATTGCAGCTTTGCTGAGAGCAAACAATCCGGAGTTGGATGTTATTGCTGTTTACAATCCTGTCGAGGCACTCAAACATCTCGAACAATCATCGTATGATATTGTCATAACAGACGTCCGTATGCCAAAAATGAGCGGTATAGATTTTATCAAGACTATCAAGCGTCAATGGCCGACCACAAGTATCATCATCATGACAGCCTATGGATCACAGCAGACGAGGGAAAGCGCATTTCAGACAGGTACATTATTTTATATAGAAAAACCATTCAGGATAGAAAAACTCGAAGCCCTGCTTGCCATAGCCGGGAAACCAAGAGAGAAAAAAGCGAAACAAAAGGCACCGGCAAAAGCCGCTTCTAAAAATATCTAAGCTTCTTTTTGTAATTCCTTGTCTGCTTTATAGGATGCAGGTATAGCGTCATGCTTTTCTATAATGGATTTCAGGGTGATTCCGGACAATGCCTTTTCTATCTCCTGCTTCAGGTTATACCAGAAGTCTTTTGTGAAACAGCTCGCCGTAAGAGGGCAAATCGCAATATTAACAAAACATTCGAGCGGCATGATCTCCTCTTCGACTGCATTCAGGATGTCCATGAGTGTAATATCCCCTGCATCGCGGGCCGGTAAATAACCTCCGCTCTTGCCTCTCTCCGTCGCTATCAGACCAAAGTTCTTCAGCTTCAGCAGCAGCTGGGCAAGGTAGGCCTCATCAATCATTTCCATACGTGCAATGTCCTTCAGTGATATAGGCAGTCCTTTATAGTCCTTGTAGAGACGTGCCATCGCGCGTACGCCGTATCGTGCCTTGGATGATAATCTCATGCTTGTACTCCTTTTTTAATGAGCAGGCTCCTGTGTTGTATTTGCCCAAGGCGGTGTCCATGGCTCATCGAGCAGGTTAACATCGACTGTGCCTATACCCTCAATACCCTTGATTCTTGACTCGGCGCTCATGAGTATATAATCGACGAGGGGACATCCAGGGACCGTCATAATCATATCGACTTTAACATTATTTTTATCATCTATGGCAATATTTTTCACAAGCCCAAGTGTAACAACATCCATGCCTACCTCTGGATCCATGACAGTGCGAAGAACATCCATTACCATGTCATTTGTTATAGCCATACAACCTCCTATGATATACAAGTAAATAACTCATTATATTGTGTCAAGCATTAACATATTACTTGATCAATTCATGAAATCATAACAAACTTACTCTATGCTGAATATTAAGTTGCTGTATAAAGTATGGTACCGCAATTTCATTGTGTGGACAAAATACATCAGGCCGAGCCTCGTTGCAAATCTTGGTGAGCCCCTGCTCTACCTTCTGCTTATGGGATACGGTATGGGCAAGATCGTTCCAGAGATAAACGGCATGAAATATATAGACTTCCTCGCACCGGGACTCATACTTTCTTCTGTAATGTATGCTGCAAGTTTCGAAGCAACGATATCGAGCTATACACGAATGATTACACAAAAAACATACGATGCAATCATGGCAACGCCGGTCAATTTGTCAGAGATTGTAGCCGGAGAGATTGTTTGGAGTACAACGAAAGGACTGATCAGCAGCGTTTTTTTTGTAGCAATCATGGCACTGTTTGGACTTGTTCATTCATGGATATTTAGTGTATCGATTGTAGCCGTTATTATGGATGGCTTGTTTTTTTCTTCACTTTCCATGGTATTTGTCGGTTTTTCGCATTCTTACGAGTTTTTTAACTATTTTTTCACACTTATTCTTACGCCGTTTTTTCTGTTCTCAGGCATTTTCTTTCCCCTCAATACGTTACCAGAATGGGCACGCCGCATTGCTTTTTATGTACCACTGACCCCCATGGTTGATCTGACCCGCATGTCAAACAAGGGCATACTCGATTATCAGGCATTGTTACTATCGGTGATCATGGGCTTGCTGAGTATACCTATGGGTATTGTGTCCTATAAACTCATCAAGAAGAGGCTGATAAGGTAGCCAGCTTCCAGGATTATCACGTCATTATTCACACGTACCTTCAGTCGAGCGTTCAAGAAAAGATTAAAAACGTCTCTCTAAAAGAGCGTTTATCCATCTTTTCTGAGCGGCAGATAGATTAAAAAAGTCGATCCAGTGCTCACTTCACTCTGTACGTCAATGTATCCTTTGTGCTGCTTAACGATACTATAACTTACCGACATGCCAAGCCCGGTACCTTTACCAACAGGTTTCGTCGTAAAGAACGGATCAAATATCTTTTCAGTAGTAGCCTTATCCATACCTGTACCGCTGTCGACAACTGATATGCATGCAAACTTCCCCAGCCTGCCGAATCCATGCTCTTTGATGAATGTACTGTCTATTTCAACGATTCTGGTTTGTATTGTCAACGTACCGCCTGCAGGCATAGCATCGCGTGCATTCACCGTAATATTCATCAGTACCTGTTCTAATTGATTTCCATTCCCTAAAATCAAAATCTGTCCGGGTGCCAAGTCCATGGAGAGTATAACAGATACTCCGAGAAGCTGTTTCAACATGCCGGACGACTGCATAATAGTCTGATTGATGTCCATAGATATGAGGTTGTCAGCATGCTTTCTGCCAAAAACAAGTAAACTATCG
>JAJYLM010000098.1 GCA_021787655.1 bacterium | reverse complement strand
GTGAGAGAGTCCTTGAATATTCACGTGAATTATCATAAATTTATCCGGTATGGGAAAACAGAACCGTAAAAAAAGCGTCATCCTCGGGATGAGCGGGGGTGTCGACAGTTCAGTGTCGGCGCTCCTGCTCAAAGAACAGGGATTCGATGTCAAAGGCGTGGCCCTCAAGCTGTGGGCGTTCAACGCGGAGAACCCGTGCTGCTCTGCCGACGACCTCCGTGATGCGCGGACCACGGCACGGCAGATCGGCATCGGTTTCGACGTGCTCGATATGCAGGACGTTTTCCGGGAAACGGTCGTCGGATACTACGTCAGTGAACTCGCAGCGGGGCGGACCCCCAACCCCTGCGCCGTGTGCAACGACCGGCTCAAATTCGGCCTTCTCCTCGACTACGCGCTGGAGAACGGGTATGATTTCGTTGCGACCGGCCATTACGCACGCATCACTGAAGATGCCGAAGGGTTTCACCTCAAAAAGGCTGCCGACCGGACCAAGGACCAGTCGTACTTTCTGTTCACCCTCGATCAGAAACGCCTCTCCAGAATCCTCTTCCCGCTGGGAGAGCTCCGCAAGAACGAGGTGCGGGACATCGCACGGAAGGCCGGGCTGGCGACGTACGCAAAACGGGACAGCCAGGAACTGTGCTTCCTTCCGCCCGGTGGTTTCAGGGAATTCAGCAGCACCTTTGCTTCCATGGACCTGCACGCAGGGAACATCGTCAACCGCGCAGGAACGGTCATCGGCTCCCACCAGGGTCTTCCGCTGTACACGATAGGCCAGCGCAGGGGCATCGGTGTCTATACAAACGAACCGGTTTATGTTATAGATAAAAATGTTACCGACAACATCCTGATCGTTGACAGCGCCGACGGTCTCATGACAGATACATGCACGATCGGGACAGTACGGTGGATAGCGGGCAAAGAACCGCTCTTCCCCCTCAAAGCCCGGGTCAGAATACGGTACCGGCATACGGAACAAGAGGCAGTAGTGGACAAAAAAGGAACAACGGTTGTAATAAAATTTGATTCACCGCAACGGGCTATTACTCCCGGACAGGCAGCTGTCGTTTATCAGGATGAAGAGATCCTTGGCGGTGGATGGATAGAGGAGGAAAGAGGATGAATTTGAACAGATCTTGGAAATCGGTGCTCACCATAACCCTGGCGATATACGCAACGGCGTTTATCGTTGGTATCCTGGTACATGCGGTCATGCCGCACGAAACGGCACCGGGCAGGCTGAACATTCCGGAAAGCTACGTACAGCAGATATCGGCCATGAAAACGATCAGCATCGAGGACGCTTACAGCGACTATACGAACAATACCGCAGTATTCATCGACTCCCGGGACACCGCCGAATACCAGGAGGGACATATCAAGGGAGCGATCAGCATACCGTACGACAAGTTCGAACAGGTTTACCCGAAGGATGAGAAGCTCCTGCCGCAGGGTAAAAAGATCATTACCTACTGTCACGGCACAGGGTGCGGGCTGAGTGTCGACGTTGCAAAAGATCTTATGAAACTCGGATATACGAACGTGTACGTTATGACCGAAGGCTGGCCCGGATGGATCGATGCCAACCTTCCGATATCGGTTGGAAAGGAGCCTTAAGATGGAAAAAAAATGCAGAATCAACTTTGCGATGGCATGGCCCGTCATGATCCTGGTGCTCAGGGTGGTCATCGGAATCGTATTTGTCGTGGCAGCATACGGTAAACTGCTGCACCCGGACGTGCTCATATCGACCGTCATCAATTTCAACATCCTTCCCATCGGTCTTGCCAAGGTATTCGCCGAGGTCCTGCCGTGGGCTGAGATGATCTCCGGTGTCATGCTGATAACCGGCTTCGGAACCAGGGGGGCATCACTCTCGATAAGCCTCATGCTTGTGTCGTTCATCATCGCGATCGCCATCAACATTCACCGGGGTGTTTCCATGGAGTGCGGCTGTTTCGACATCTTCGGTATGAACGAGAAAGTCGGTTCCGAGATCCTGTTCAGGGACACCTTCTTCCTGATCGCTGCGATCTTCCTGGTGTTCACCAGGGATTTCCTGCTGAGTATCGACAACTACCTGGAGGCAGGAAGCAAGTAACAGCATGCTCCTTGGTTACAACCACAACATCATCCACAAAGGTATCACCTTCCATGTTCAGACCGAGGACAGCGGAAAAGACAACCCGTTCATCATCACCCACCTGTTCATCGGCGGCAATATCATAGCAACGAAAAAAACGGGGTACATGGACATTATCAAGATCAATGACCTCGACAAGATCATCGGCGACATCATGAAGGACCAGCACAAGAAGATGGTCATGGAATTGCGGGACGGCGCCTATGATTCGCATGCGCTTGTCCAGGAACTTTCAAAGAACCAGCCGGCAAAACAGCAGGAAGCGAAACCCCAGACCAGGCAGGAAGAAGGGGCTCTGAACCTCGATCAGGAAACGAAAAACCTCGACGAGGTTATCCTGGATTACCTGGTCGAGACCACCGAAGACAAATGAACCGGACATCATGATCCAGCTCTTCCACATATTCAAGCACTATACGAAGGGCAATGCTGCGCTGGAAGACATCAGTGTCCAGATAGAAAAGGGAGAATTCGTGTTTGTCACGGGACCGAGCGGGGCAGGCAAAACGACCCTGCTGAAGCTGATGTTTCTTGCAGAACCGCCGACCAAGGGGCAGATCATCATCGACGGCTACAACATCACCCGTCTGAAGAGATCGGCAATCCCCTACCTCAGGAGGAACATCGGCGTCGTGTTCCAGGACTTCAAACTCCTTCCTGACAGGACCGTTTTCGACAATGTCGCACTCACCCTTGCAGTGCTGGGCATGTCAAAAAAAGAGATCAAGAAAAAGGTCTGGGAAATACTCAAGATGATCGGGCTCCAGCACAAGCTCAATGCCTATCCCCTGCGCCTGTCCGGCGGTGAGCAGCAGCGGGTGTCCATTGCACGGGCGCTCGTGAACGAGCCTGCGATCCTGCTTGCCGACGAACCGACGGGCAATCTTGATCCTGACCTGACGAACGATATCATGAAGCTGTTCGAGGAGATCAACATACGCGGTACGACCGTCGTCGTGGCGACCCACGACAAGGGCCTGATGACGACCTACAACAAACGCATCATCGCCCTCGAGCATGGACGCCTTACGCAAAAATAGGGACATGGAGACTGCGGGCAGATGAAACCGATCGAACGGACAGTATACTTCATAGCAACGACCCTGAAAGGGATCCGGTCCAACCTGTACCTGAACACCGTGACCGTCATCACCATCGCGGTGGCATTTTTTATCCTGAACATCTTTTTCATTATCTACAACAACGTCAACTCCGCCCTCGGAGAATGGAAAGGCCGGATACGCATCATCGCATACCTGCAGAATGGTACCACGGGGAACGCGCTGACCTCCGCTGAAAACAGCATCAGGAACACCGCCGGGGTAAAAACACTGCGGTATTATTCCAGCGAGGACGCCCTGCGCGAGTTCAGGAACGAACTGAAGGGACAGGCTGGCATCCTGAGCGGCGTGACCGCCGATGTCCTGCCTGCGTATTTCGTCATCACGGTACAGGGGAAGGTCCTGACCGACAACTCCCTGGATCAGGTGGCAGCGGCCGTCAGGCACGTTCCCGGCGTTGCCGAGGTTCAATACGGCGCACAAATAGCGCAAAAGGTTTCCGGCATCCTTGTCCTGGTCAAGATGCTGGGCATCGGTATCGGCGGGTTTATGCTATTTGCCATATTCATCATCGTTTCGAATACGATCCGCATATCCATTTTCTCACGGAAAGACGAGATCGAGATCATGCAACTGGTCGGCGCCACCAACCTGTTCATAGAAATCCCCTTTATGCTCGAGGGAATGGTTCAGGTGCTGTGCGGCACCGGGATTTCCCTTGTCTTCCTGTACATGGTCTACAGGTTTTTCCTCTACCGTCTGCACAGTACCCTCGGGTCGCTGTTCATCAACCTGAACTTCGACTTTCTCCCGGCGCGTGCGATCGTCATCATTTTCGTCTGCAGCGCCCTGCTGGGAATAGCCGGTTCTGTCATATCCACGGGAAAATTCATCCGGCGGAACTATTGACCCTTACAAAAATCCGTTCTGCCGGTACCAGTCGCGGGCATCTTCGACCATCGTGGCCAGCGGCAATGAGACAAAACCCAGTTCCCGCGCTGCTTTGGAAGAATCGTACTTCGGGAATACGGACATGTACCGGGCCTGCCCGGGGTTAAGGTCCGGTTTTTTGCCGGTAAAGCCGGACAAAAATTCCATACAATAGCCATACCCGACAGTCATCCACGGAGGCATGGTAAAGCGCGGCGGCTTCACTCCCAGAGACCGCGCGATCGCTCCGAACACTGCTGCATACGTTTCATGCACACCGGCGCAGATATAGAGCTGCCCTGTCCTGCCCTTTTCCAGTGCTGTCACATGCGCCCCGGCCACCTCCCGGACATGCGCCCACGGCGCTCCGCCGGGCAGCATCGCCGGGATTTTACCGTCCCTGATGTCCTTGAACAGCCGTCCGAACTGCAGGGTGTGATCGAACGGCCCGATCATACTGCCGGGATTGATGATGACGACGTCGAGCCCCTTCCGGACATAGGACAGTGCGATCGCCTGCCCCTCCCGTTTCGTATCCGCATAATTATACCCCCAGCCCGCATAGTTATATTCGGACCAGTTTTCATCGGCAAAACCGGCGGGGTTGTACCCGAACGCATCGACCGTGCTCGTGTGGACAATTTTCCGTATATGCAGTCCCAGTGCAGCCTGGAACACAGTACGGACACCGTCGACATTGGTCTTTCGCTGCCGTTCGAACTGCTTCTTCCAGAAGCTCGTATCACCTGCACAGTGGATCACTGCATCAGCGCCGTTCATGGCATTTCTGACGGCCGCAGCATCGGCGACATCGCCGAACAGGATTTCGACATTACGGTGCCGGATAAAATCGACGGGCGTGCCCCGGAGGGTAAATGCCCTGACCTTCCATCCCCTGTCGAGACAGGCGTGGACGATATTGGTACCAAGAAATCCCGCAGCCCCTGTTATCAATACTTCCATAACCTTTTTCATACACCACCCGTACCGTGATCGCAACCGGCAGACTCGGCAGGTAAACTTGACAGCTGCTGAGGATCACTATACTTTCGTATCCGTGCCGATTGAGAAAGATGTGTCAAACCCGAATATGTTCTTCGATGTTCCAAACGGGTGATTTACAATCCCCGGGCGATACGGTATAAAAAATTACAAAGGAGTGTTCTATGGCTTACAGTAATGACACGTTGTGCGGTATGTTTCACAACCAGGCCGGGCGCTACGCAGACAAGTATGTCTTTCTTATGGGTAAATTCGACAAGCAGGGCGACCCTGCAGCAGCATGGCGTTCCATCACCTGGAAAGAGGCACAGGACGAAGTGCTGGATCTCGCGGCAGGATTACTGGTGTTCGGCCTGAACAGGGGTGACAGGGTGGCAATATTCTCGGAAAGCAGGCCCCGGTGGATCATCGCCGATCAGGCTATCCAGGCATGCGGCGCCATCGAGGTCCCTCTCTACCCGACCCTGAGCAAAGACGAACTTGCGTTTATGCTGAAGGACAGCGGTTCGAAGTTTCTCATCGCATCCACCCAGGAAAAGGCAGAGATGGCGCTGGGTGCCATGGGCGGCATGTCCGGAATAAAAGCCATCATAACCATGGGAAGCTGGAAGGGGAAAAAGCCCGGCGGGGTCTACACCTTTACCGAGGCTATGGGGACAGGCAGGAACAAGGGCAGCAGAAAAGCCGTTGAAAAAGGCATACAGTCAGCAAAACCGGAAGACGTTGCATCGATCATCTATACCTCGGGTACCACGGGAAGACAGAAAGGTGCAATCCTGACGCAGGCAAACTGGATCGCAAACGTTCATCAGAGTTCGAATTCAACCCTCCTGAAACGGGTCAAAGACCTGGATCTTCATCTGTTGAGCCTCGTCCACCTTCCGCTGTGCCACGTCATGGGCAGGACAGCAGACTACCATGTCGGGGGACTGAAACTCGGGGGTATCCTCGCCTTTGCCGAAAGCTTCAATACCATTCAGAAAGATATGCTCGAACTTCGTCCCAATGTCGTGGTCAGCATACCGAGGTTCTATGAAAAGACCTATGACATGGTGCGCTCTTACTTTTCACGCGCTGACACGTTCAGCAGGAAGCTGTTCGACTGGTCAATGCGCCAGGGTGAGAAGTTCACGAACAGCATGGCAACCGGAACACGCCTGCCCCAGTTCGATCTTATCCAGTTTTCCCTCGCGAACAACCTTCTGTTCAACAAAATAAAACAGCGTGCCGGCATGGAACGTCTGGTCCTCGCAGTCTCGGGCGGCGGAAAACTGTCCAAAGAGGTCTGCGTGTTCATACGTTCGCTCGGCATCCAGCTCAATGAAGGCTACGGACTTACGGAAACAGCACCGGTCATCAATTTCAACGAGCCCGAGTTCAGGGACGTCGATGTCGATCACCTGAAGTGGTTCAAGAAAAAGATGGTGGAGTGGACCGTGGACCTTATGATTACCCAGCAGGCAAAGGGCAAATCTCCCTTCACCCATCCCGTGCGCGCGCTCAAGCTTTCCCTCGCCTACACCACCGTGGCACACCGGCTGCAGATAAAGCCGGGCACCGTCGGCAGGCCGGTCATCTGGACTGAGGAGAAGATAGCCGAGGATGGAGAGATTCTCGCGAAGGGTCCGCAGATCTTCAAGGGTTACTGGAACATGCCTGAAGCGACCAAAGAGACATTCACCGAGGATGGCTGGTTCAAGACCGGCGACATCGGCGAATTCGACAAGGAAGGCTTTCTCAGCATCACGGACAGGAAGAAGGAACTCTTTGTCACCTCGGGCGGAAAGAACATAGCTCCGCACCCGATCGAGCTGTCGCTCATCGCGAAGTCCTACATCGACCAGGCATGTCTGGTCGGGGACGGGAAAAAGTATATAGCAGCGCTCATCGTTCCGGATTTCAAGGAACTCAAACTGTTTGCCAAGGACAATGCGATCAAGGCATCCGGAGACAAGGAACTGATGGCGCAGCCGAAGGTCCAGGAGGCCATCAAGAAACAAGTTGACGAGATCAACGAAAACCTGGCTCGCTATGAACAGATCAAGTACTACACACTGATCGATACGCCGTTTACCGTTGAAACGGGTGAGCTCACACCGACGCTGAAATTAAAGCGGAGGATCATCAACGAGCGGTACAAGGACACCATCGAATCCATGTTCAACAAACCCCAGGAATCCCGGGAGTAAGCTCCGTTAGAAATGAAGTGTTTTTGCCACAGCCTTTCTTCAAAAACGGATCTGTCTTCGATCTGAAAACAGCGGGGATTTCTAACGGGAGTAAGCCCCGTCAGTGAATTTCTTTCGTCTGTTCAGTGCGGCTGCTGCTGCCGTTTCACATCATCGAAGACAGCGCGGATACTGGGGGACATGGAGCGCGGGTTCATGCGGTAATTTTTGTCGAGCTTCAGAAGTTCCATGAACTCGCCCCTCGCTGCAACGTTCTCGCCGAGTGCTATGTAATCGCAAGCCCTGTACAGGTGGATGGTGACCAGGTCTTTTTTCAGTATCCTGTCCTTCGGAACTTTGATGGTAATATCCATGAGCTTTTCAACGGAGTGCGTGTAATCGCCCCGCCCGTACATTGCAATCCCTTCAA
>JAJYLM010000097.1 GCA_021787655.1 bacterium | reverse complement strand
TAAGATTAAGAGGGGGCGTTATGAAATATGTACACAATGATCCAACATTAAAAAAGGTGCGACGTAAATTGAGAAACAATCAAACAAATGTAGAAAAACACCTATTGTACGATATAAAGGAGAAAGTAACTCCCCTGTCCCCTCTTATGTAAGAGGGGTAACGCAGAAGAATATCAGGAAGATACAGAGAGATGTTGATGAAGTCCACAAATGGGAAAAATACATCCAAGCAACGAACCGATGGATATCCATCCAACTCATTTGATGAGTTACGAGGGTCAAAGCTATGAACGGCCATGAGCACCACCACGCCGAAACGTCCGGAGTACGCGGCCTCACTGCGGCACTTGTCATTACTATAGTGCTGATGGCTGCCGAGATTGCCGGCGGCTTTATCAGCAATAGTCTCGCCCTTCTGGGAGACGCCGGGCATATGTTTACGGACGTTTTTTCTCTCGGCCTGAGTCTGTTTGCGATCCGGATGGCACGAAGGCCGCCCGACAGCACGAGGACCTACGGCTATCACCGCATGGAGGTCATGGCTGCCCTGACCAACGGCGTTCTACTCATCCTCATATCCATAGCCATATTCTATGAGGCATACCACCGGTTCGCTTCACCGCCCCATATTCAAGGACCGATCATGCTCATTATCGCAACGATCGGACTGGCGGGCAATCTCGTAAGCATCCTTTTGCTGAAAGGTACCCACACGAACAATATCAACATCCGCAGCGCATTCCTCCACATCGTCGGAGATACCCTTTCCTCGGTCGGCGTCATCGCAGGCGGTATCTTGATCATCCTGAAGCACTGGTATTTCGTGGATCCGATCATCAGTATCCTGATAGGAGGGATCATCATCAGGGGTGCAGCGGGCATCGTTTTGGAATCCAGCTCCATCCTCCTGGAATTCGTGCCCGGGACCATCGATACCGGCACTGTAAACCATGCCCTTGCAGGCATACCGGGCGTCAAAAACATTCACGATCTCCACATCTGGGCAATAACCTCAGGCCTGTATTCAATGAGTGCCCACATCATGATAGACGATGCAAAGATCAGTGAAGGCGCGCTGATCATCCAGCAGGCGGAATCGATCATGAAAGAGCAGTTCAACATCAGCCACACCACCATCCAGCTCGAATGCGACAACTGCGAATGCGGCATGGTCTGCAGCATGGTCACCAAACACGGCAGGACGTAATATGGCGGCCTTTAAAGATCCCGTCTGTGACATGATGGTCGAACAAGGTACAGAGGCAGGAACCTTCGTCTATCAGGGAACGACCTATTACTTTTGCTCGGCATCATGCCTCGAACGGTTCAAAGAGGACCCGGAACGCTTCCTCGCGGTACAACCTGTTTCTGCCGTTATGCCGCTCCATCCGGACCGAACGCCGTCCCACGGGACCGCAACCGTCGTTCTCCCCATCGAGGGGATGTCCTGCGCCTCCTGTGTCGCCAAGATAGAAAAGTCTTTATCAGGACTTGATGGTGTATCGATGGCAGCGGTTAATTTCGGCACAGAGAAGGCAGTCGTGAAATACGATCCCGGACTGCTCGACATGGATGATTTCAAACTCGCCGTTGCATCGGCAGGAGCATACCGTATCCTGGAAAACGCCGACGATCCCGGGCGTGAAGAAAGCCTGCGGAACGCGGCTGTCCGTTCCCTGAAGATAAAATTCATCTTCAGCACCGTCGTTGCCATGATCACCATGGTTCTCGGTATGCGCAACATGGTCCCTTTTCTCGACAGCATACCCGCGCGGTATACCCCTGCTGTCAACGTGCTCATGTTCGCCCTGACAGTCCCGGTCCTGTTCTGGGCCGGCGGACAGTTTTTCAGGGGTGCGTACGCAGAGGCAAAACACGCGTCCACGAATATGGACACGCTGATCGCCCTGGGCACTTCGGTTGCGTTTATCTTCAGCACGGTCATCACGTTCTTCCGTGTCCATTCAGCAGCACCTGTATACTTCGACACGACGGCATGGATCATAGCGCTTATCCTCCTCGGCAGACTGCTCGAGGCAACAGCAAAAGGCAGGACGACCGGCGCAATCAAAGCACTGATGTCTCTGAAGCCGCAGACAGCACGGCTGATCAGCAACGGGCAGGAAACCGAGGTTATGGCAGAGAGCGTGGCCGAAGGAGACATCCTGCGGGTCAAACCGGGCGACAAGATACCGGTCGACGGGATGATCATTGAGGGCGGTTCGACGATCGATGAATCCATGCTCACCGGTGAAAGCGTCCCGGTCGAGAAAGCACCGGGCAGCGAGGTGTTTGCAGGAACCATGAATGCATCGGGAAGCTTTTTGCTGAAGGCTGTCAGGGTTGGTACCAAGACCGCCCTTGCCGGGATCATCCGGCTGGTAGCAGAGGCCCAGGGCTCAAAAGCCCCTGTCGAGCGGCTCGCCGATACGGTCGCAGGTTATTTTGTGCCTGCTGTCATCGGCATATCGATCGTCACGGGTGTTGTCTGGTTTATCGCAGGGCATTCTCTTGCGTTTGCACTGACCAACCTTGTTTCAGTGCTCATCGTTGCATGTCCCTGTGCCCTCGGCCTTGCAACACCGACAGCAGTCATCGTCGGTATCGGCAAGGCAGCACGGCACGGTATCCTGATCAAGGGCGGTGAAAGTCTTGAAAAGGCCAGCGGCATACAAAGGATAGTTTTCGACAAGACAGGAACGCTGACACAGGGAAAGCCTGAACTGACGGACATCATCCCGGTCAACACCGATCGTTCGACCCTGCTTTCGTACACGGCATCCGTAGAATCGCTTTCAGAGCATCCCCTTGCACAGGCGATCGTGAAGTATGCTGCCCGGCACACTATCCCGATCCGGCATGTCGATGCGTTCGAGGCACAGCCGGGTACCGGCATAGCAGGTACCATCGGAGATGTCCGGGTGAGCGTCGGGAAACCCGGCAATCGTGAAGGACAGGAGCTTGCAGCACAGGGGAAAACAGTCCTCGTCGTCCGGCTGAACGGCACGGTATCGGGTATACTCGGTATGCAGGATGTTCCCAAACTGGATGCACAGCAGACAGTGGAGAAACTCCAGCAGCTCGGCATGAGGGTTGCAATGGTAACAGGCGACAATGAGGAAACCGCATCTGCGATAGCCGGCCCGCTCGGAATCAAGGATGTGCGTGCCGGGGTCCTGCCTGCAGGCAAGGCACAGGCAATATCCGGCTACCAGCGGCAGGGAGATGCAACGGCAATGGTCGGCGACGGTATCAACGATGCTCCTGCATTGATGACATCGGACCTCGGTATAGCGATCGGAGCAGGTACGGATGCCGCGATAGAGGCCTCGGACATCACCGTGCTTGGCAATGAATTGACCGCCATTCCATGGACATTCCGTCTCTCTCGTGCGACCATGAGAACCATCCGGCAAAACCTCTTCTGGGCATTTTTCTACAATATCGTTGCGATCCCGGTTGCTGCCGGTGTCCTCTATCCGTGGTTTCATATTCTGTTAAACCCGGTGATCGCCGCATTCGCAATGGCCTTTAGTTCCGTATCGGTTGTTTCCAATTCCCTCCGCTTGAAAAACGCATCTGTTTAAAATTAAACACGCAACAACGAAAAAAGTTGACATTTCATGCAATAATTGTAAAAAATCGTTTTATTAAAATTCAAACATATTATTTTTTAATACGTTAAGGTTTCCTTCGTTTTGGTACAAATCATGCTATTTAAAAGAACAGAGACAGGTATGTTATGGTACACAGTGTATTGATAATTGATGACTCTCAACAGGAGCGCAATGAGATTAAAGACGTCCTTGAAAAAACAGGGCTCTTTGATGCATTCTATGAAGCGTCTGACGGATTGAAAGGCTTCAAGAGCATGCTTTCAAATCCGCCTGATTTGATCGTCTGTGACCTCATCATGCCGGATTTCGACGGCTTCAAATTCCTTCGTCTGAAACGCGCCCGCCAGGATTACGATAATATCCCTGTCCTGATCGTCACCGGCAGGGACGATATGAACGACAAGATACGGGGACTGGAAGAAGGCGCCCAGGACTATGTTCTCAAGCCGTTCAATCCCCTTGAACTCGTCGCACGCGTCAAGGCACACCTGCGGATCAAATTGCTGCAGGACGAATTGAAGCAGGTAAACGAAAAACTCGAGACACTCTCCAATACCGACCCTCTGACCGAGCTGTTCAACAGGAGATATTTCTTCAACATACTGGAGCGGGAATTCGAGCGCTCGAAGCGGTATAACCGGTCATTGTCCTTGTTGATGGCGGACATAGACTTTTTCAAATCCGTGAACGATAACTGCGGCCACCTGGTCGGAGACAAGGTCCTCACCGTCGTGGCGCGGGTGCTCAAAACGGATCTCAGGAAGATCGACAGCTGTGCTCGGTATGGCGGAGAAGAGTTCGTTCTCCTGCTGCCGGAAACAGACGTTGCCGGTGCGACGAGCGTCGGAAACAGGTATATAACCGAGATTCGTGAACAGGATATGACGGACATATGCACGAAAATCAAGTCCATTACCCTCTCCATAGGTGTCGTGTGCCTGCCTGATGACAGCATAAAGACCGCCGATGTGTTCCTCAGGTATGCAGACGATGCGCTGTACGCTGCAAAAAAAGCCGGCAGAAACAGGCTGGTCGTGCACAACAATAAAAAATAACCCCGGCCATCTCTCTGTTATTGGAGTGATTCGTCCGGCCGCACTGTTCATGAGGTCTGTGAGTAAACGCATGCACTGATGATGCCCCGGTTTTCCCCAAATTCTTGATATCTCTGCATTTGTACATTATCTTTTGATGTAATGAGGTGAATCTTGGAATATAAAGATTATTATAAAATACTCGGCGTCAATAAAGGCGCCACCCAGGAAGAGATCAAGAAGGCATACAAAACGCTTGCTCGCAAATACCACCCGGATTTAAACCCCAACGACAAGAAGAAGGCTGAAGAAAAATTCAAGGAAATCAACGAAGCTTACCAGGTGCTCGGCGATGCGGACAAGCGATCGAAGTATGATCAGCTCGGCTACAACTGGGATAGGATCTCGAGCCAGGACCAATGGGCCGGGAGAGGTCCTGCAGGAGCAGGCCGGACTCATTTCGGCGGAACGAACTTTTCCGACTTTTTCGAAACGTTCTTCGGCGGACAAGGACAGGGAGGCGGTACCATCAACCTCGAGGACCTGCTCGGAGGGTTCGGGGGCAGGCACGCTGAACCCGAGTACAACACAGACCAGGAATCCGAAATAGACATTTCTCTTTCCGAAGCGATCGACGGTACGAGGAGGCTGCTCACGATTCCGGCAGCGGAGCTCTGCACGGCCTGCGGCGGGAGCGGCTACGTGGGCAGAACGGCAACGTACAAGGGAAGGAACATTTCCGGCCAGAACGTGTGCCCGCAGTGCAACGGGACCGGGTATGTCCAGAGAAATAAAACCATTGAGGTCAAAATACCAAAGGGCGTAAAACACGGGTCCAAGATAAAGCTCGCAGGCCAGGGCTCGGTCAATCCCCGTTCCGGCAAACGCGGTTCATTGTATCTCGATGTAAAAATAAAACCGCAGCGTCCATTCACTGCCAAAAACGAAGACCTGTATCTCGACCTACCGGTTTACCCGTTCGAAGCAGTGCTCGGCAAGACGGTCGGCCTGCCCTCTCCCACAGGCGGCGAAATCAGCTTAAAAATACCCGCAGGATCGCAGAATGATCAGCTGCTGAAGCTGAAGGAAAAAGGCATTCCGTCGACGACCAGAACAGGCGATCTGTTTGTCAGGATCCATGTGATGCTGCCGGAAAGCATGTCGTCCGAGGAAAAAAGGCTGATGGAGGAATGGCAGAGCCTGAGGACATCGGATAATCCCCGGGAAAAGCTCTGATGAAGAAGCTGTACCACCTGAAGATCGCCCCCAAAGCGCTGGCCCGGCTCGTCATACTCCCCGGGGATCCGCAGCGTGCGGCCTACATCGCAGAGAATTTCTTGAAGCATGCACGGCTCATCAACGATTATCGGGGCCTCAACGCATACACGGGAACGTACAACGGTACCCGGGTTTCCGTCGCTACATCGGGGATGGGCGCACCATCCGCAGCCATTGTCGTCGAAGAGCTCGCACGGCTCGGTGCCGATACCATCATCAGGGCCGGTACGTGCGGCGGGATAGCGAAGAAGGTCAGGCCTGCAGATATCGTGATCCCGACCGGTGCAGGTTCGATGATAGGGTTTAAAACAGCCTACGGTATCGGTGAACTGCCGTCTGTCCCTGACTTCCATGTCCTGCAGAACATCGTCACATCTGCGGAAAACGTCCCGCACACACAGCGGGCACTCGCACCTGCCGTCCACATCGGTCCCATCATGACCTCGGACGCATTTTTCTCCGAAAAAAAAGACGCCCGGTTGCTCGAACGAAAGGGCATTCTCGCCATTGAGATGGAGTGTGCAGCGCTGTTCGCGCTCGGCCTTGCGCTCGGCGTCCGTACCGGTGCTGTCCTGCTCGCAACCGGCAACATCAACTCAACTGAACAGGTCATGGATTCTCCGTCGATACGATCGTCCCTGGACCGCATGATCAGGATTGCACTGGATGCCCTGACCTCGCCCTCTCAGTCCTGAAGAAAGCAAACCTCTCCGGCAGGCTCAGCGTGGGATTTATACGGCATCGTCACCGGTTTCACCGGTACGAATTCGCAGCACCTCATCGAGCCCGTAAACGAATATCTTCCCGTCTCCGATACTTCCCGTCCGTGCCGTCTCGGTAATGGACTTGACGATGGTCTGGACCTGCTTGTCCGGCACCGCTATCTCGATCTTCAATTTCGGTATAAAGTCAGTCTTGTATTCGGCACCGCGGTAAAACTCTGTGTGGCCTTTTTGCCTGCCAAATCCCTTGACCTCCGAGACCGTCATACCGGCTATGCCTTCTTCCGAAAGTGCTGCCTTCACCTTGTCAAGCGTAAACGGCTTGATAATGGCAACGATCATCTTCATTCATTCCTCCTTGTTTACAGATCACTTATGTTCGTAAAAAGCATTTAGTATGCCAAGCATGAGGCAGACAGCATCCGACATGCACAGAGTGCGGCAGCATGACATTTTTGAGATTCTGTGGACAAATAAAACGACATTAATGGAGTGCTACGACAATAATGTTACAGAGGGATTAAATTGAAAGAAGGCTGGACTGTTGTCCGAAACCGGCCTATATTATACCGTATGAAGCTTATAAAATGGATAGCGATTGTCGCCATTATCGCCGGCGGCATACTCCTGATCAAAGACCTGGCGGGCAACGAACAACAACACATCCGGAAAGTCAATGCACGGCATACTGCCGAAGCAGAGCATTACACAACCGGACTCGTCAAGGACACCCAGCAGCGGATCAATAAAGACGTACAGCAGGGCTACAAAGGCCTGCCCATGAGTCCGAAGCAGTAGACGCCAGGCAAAAAAACAGCTTAATTAGCAGAGACGATGCTTTCGTACGATCCATTGAGGATTGACGTTATAGTGACGTATCTACGGCAGTCGTCTCTCAGATCATTGCAGTAATTCCAGAATTTAAAAACTGCTGCTGTCAGAGGCGGCAGTTTTTAAAACCACATAATGTCATTCCCGTCACGCCAAGACGGGATAAACTCCATCAGAAATCAAGTTCTTTATCATTCTCTGTGTAAACGACCACCACCAAAGGTGGTGGCTTCTGAAAATCCACAAAATGTCATTCCCGTGGAAACGGGAATCCAGTTCTTCATCAT
>JAJYLM010000002.1 GCA_021787655.1 bacterium | reverse complement strand
CGAACATGCATACCTCGCCGGGCAAGAGAAGCGCTGCAGTCATATCGACGGCACTGCAGTCCTCGAACTTGGTGCTCCCTATGACAGGGTACGCCGGGTACTCGCAGACATGAAGAAGGAGTTCGGTGATATGATCACGGGCTTCGGGGATATGAGCGAGGATGAGGTTGCCTCGTATCTCAACCTCCCCCTCGAACTGGCAGTCATGGCAAAACGCAGACGCCACGATGAGCCGTTCATCCTGAAGGACCCCTCGCTGCTGGAGGGCATTGAACGGTTTGCACGGAGCAACGGGCTCAGGGTATTTCCGGGGACCCGGTTTTATCATCTCATGGGGGAAACGGACAAGGGTGCTGCGGTCAGGACACTGATGTCACTCTACAGGAAACACTCCGCTCCGGTCATGGCAGCTGCCGTGGGCGAAGGCAAAAACGATATTCCGATGTTCAGGGAAGTACGGATGCCGTTTCTTGTACAAAGACCGGACGGCACGTTCACGGATACGGATATTGAAGGCATCACGCGGATCCCTGCCATAGGACCGGACGGATTTACCCGTGCCGTTAAGGTACTGCTCGGCCGGATCAAAAAGATGTAAGCAAAGCATTGGGAATGTGGTATACAGGTCAAGAGTCATGTTTTGGGTTATGCATGGACTGGGTATTGTTGTCCGACAGATAGAAGAAACCTACCCGACAGGGGTATAAAGGAGGAACTATGCTGAGACTAAAAACAATAGTGGTACTATCCATTGCACTTCTCTTTACGGTGCAGGCGCACGCTGTCACACTTCCGGATGCGGAGAGCGTGTTCAATAATTATGACAAGGACATCACCAATCTCCAGAAGTCCCTTGGTATGTTCCAGCAGGTCATAACAGGGACCACGGACCCTGACCTCCTGTACCAGGTATACTGTGACATCTCCAGGACCTATCTGACCATGGGGGATCACTGGCAGCTTACCAAGACAGATGCGGTCAAGGATTACGAGGCCGGAGAGGCTGCTGCCGGGAAAGCCATCCAGGCCGAGCCCAAGAAGGCCATGGGGTATTTCTGGTATGCGGCGAACATAGGCAGGATCGGACAGTACAAGGGGGTCCTCAATTCACTCTTTATGCTGCCCGATTTCAAAAAATATCTGGGCAAGGCGTATGCAATCGATAAAACAGATCCGAATGTCAACGAAGCGTACGGAGAGATGTACTATGAACTGCCCTGGATCGTCGGCGGCAGTGACACCAAGTCACTCGATTTTCTGAACACGTCGCTGAAGGGCGACCCGAACTTCACGCTTCCCATGGTGATTATGGGAAAGGTGTATATCAGGCAGGACAAGTACGCAGATGCGCGCGGAATCCTGGAAAAGGTCATCAATTATACGACCCCGAGTTTCAGGGCGGACTGGGCGATGTTCGACAAGCCGCTAGCCGAGAAACTGCTTGACTCGATAAAGGACAAGAAATAGGTGGATATATCTCAGTGGTAAACAGGCAACCGGTCAGAGCCGGCGTGTGCGGTATGCAGTTAAGGCCGCAGCCTCGAGAGGGGAAACGGAGACATTCATGACAACACAGACGGTGACGGTATTCATCGACGGCGCTTCACGGGGAAACCCGGGCGAGGCAGGCTGCGGTGCGGTCATCTATGGGATAAAGGATGAGCCGGTCCACCTGACCAGATACCTTGGACATGCGACGAACAACGTTGCCGAGTACAATGCCCTTATCCTTGCCCTGGAAAAACTCAAAGAGCTCAACATTAAAGACATAAAGATCAATTCTGATTCCCTGCTCCTCGTGTCCCAGCTCAACGGCAGGTATGCCGTCAAAAACCCGAATATCAGGAAGTTGTTCAGGGTGTATACGGGCCTTGCCGTACATTTCGACCGGATCGTCGTGGAGCATATACCCCGTGAATTGAACCGGGAGGCGGACAAGCTCGCCAACCGTGCAATCGACGAGAGGATGTAATCACCGGGAATCATGACGGTCATGCAAATCATCGGTCAAAGGAGAACATACATGAAGAACGTAACAGCAATGGTATTATTGTTGACGGCAGGAGCACTGCTCTTTCCCGTGCGTGCCCATGCAGTAACGCTTGCAGAGGCGCAGGGGGTGATGGACAACTATGACAAAGACGTCACCAATCTCCAGAAATCAATTGACATGTTCGATCAGGTCATCAGTGAATCGAAAGACAAGGAAACAGTGTACCAGGCGTATATCGGCCAGGCCCGGGCATACGAAACCATGGGAGACCAGTCAAAACTGACACAGACAAGTTCCTTGAACGATTACGAACAGGGTATGGCCGTTGCAAAGCATGCCATCCAGGTGAATCCGGCCGGTTCCATGGGCTATTACTGGTATGCCGCAAACCTCGGACGGAAGTCCGAAGTGCAGGGTGTTCTCAACTCCCTCATCTCGCTGCCCGAGTTCAAAGAAAATCTGCATAAGGCATACGAACTCGACAAAACGAATGCGGATATCCTCGAGGCGTACGGCGAAATGTACTATGAACTGCAGTGGGTCGTCAGCGACAGCAACGGCAAGGCCATGGATTTTCTCAACCGGGCCCTGAGGTCCAATCCCCGGCTGACGCTGGCAATGGTGATGAAGGCAAAGGTCTACATCAGGGAAGGAAAATACCCGCTGGCAAAGAAGTTGTTGAACGATGTTATCAACTATAAAAAACCGGCATACCATGCAGACTGGGCCATGTACGACAGGCCTCATGCACAAAGGCTCCTCGATTCCATAGCGGACAAATGACTATGCAGGGGATGGCCCCCTGCATACTGTCACGACTGCACGACAGTCGTGCACCGGCTGCCGGAGCCGCCCTGCCGGCAGCTTTTGCTGCGAACCTGACTGTTTACAAGGGGCGCTGTCTGATGTAAAAAGGTGTCATGGATCCGGAAATAAGAAAAAGACGCATCGAATTCTTCATTATCATCGTCGTTATAGCCTTTCTGGTAGGCTTGACATCTCTGGAATCGAATGTGTACCACGTTATCCTGAAGGTCCCGATTTCCAAGAACGCTCTGGTTTTTACCTTCATCAACCTCAATGTCGTCCTGATTACCCTGCTCATATTTTTGGTCCTGCGGAATACCGCGAAGATCGTGTTCGGGGAAAAGCAGGGATTCGGCAGGCTCAAGGTCAGGACAAAGCTTGCAATGGCCTTTGTCTTTTTCTCCATCATTCCGACGATCGTCATGTTCATCGTATCGTCCGGGTTTATCACCCACACGATCAACAGCTGGTTCAGCAGCCAGGTGGAGAGCTCGCTGACACAGTCTCTGGACATAGCAAAGACATACTACGAGAGTGTTGCCCAGAACACCATTTCGTTTTCATCGGCGATTGGCAGGGGGCTGACGGAGCGGGGAATTTATCCGGACGGCAGCAAGCGTGAAATAGAACGATATATCAAGGCAAAACTGGAGGAGTATAACCTGACCTCGATCGAACTGTACGGTGCCGATGGCAGGCTGGTTGCCACCGTCCACACGCAGGGGAGTCCGCCATCCACAACGAGCAGGCCCCAGGTCATGGACGCACTGCGCGGGAAGATCAAGACCTACATCGAGAGCATCGGGAACAGCGATATGATCAAGGGGTTCTCGCCGGTCTATATCACGGGCAGTACCGTCCCTGCCGGCCTCGTGGTGGGCAACTACTTCGTCAGAAAAAGCCTCGTGGAGAAAATGGCCGAGATACAGCAGGGGTATACGGAGTACCGGCAGCAGCAGATATTGAAACCGCACCTGAAGACCAGCTACATACTGTTCCTCGTGCTGATTTCGCTGCTCATGATCTTTTCCTCGATATGGATCAGCGTTTACCTGGCGAAGGGCATTTCCAGCCAGCTGGACATGCTCGTCTCCGGAACGAAAAAGATCGTTGCCAACAACTACGACGTCCACATCGAGAGGAAGAGCAAGGACGAGGTCGGAGACCTCGTGGACGCATTTAACACGATGGCACGGGAATTAAAGCAAAACCGGGAGAGTCTCGCACTTGCCTACATCGAGCAGACCCAGCGGAAGGCCTATATCGAGGCCATCCTCAACAGCATCTCGTCCGGGGTTATCGCGATAGACGGCAACGGGTTCATTACCATGCTCAATGCCACCGCGGGAAAGGTGATGAGCATCGATCCCGTGCAGGCGGTGAACAGGTATTACCAGGACATCATGACGCAGGACATCACCGCACCGGCTGAGGAAATGCTGCGGGACATGCGCAAGACCAATACCGCGACCAGCACCCGGGAGATCAACATCAATACCCAGGGCCAGCTCAAGATGTTCATTCTGCGGCTGACCTCGCTGAAGTCCTACAACGAGAAGATGGCGGGATATATCGTGGTGTTCGAGGATGTCACGGACCTGATCAAGATGCAGAAGATCGCAACATGGCAGGAGGTCGCCAAGAGAATGGCGCACGAGATAAAGAACCCGCTCACGCCCATACGCCTGTCTGCCGAACGGCTGCGGAGAAAATACCTCGACGTCATTCCGGCAGAGAAGGACATCTTCGACGAGTGCACGCGTACCATCGTGACCGAGGTGGACGAACTAAGGAGGCTCGTCGACGAGTTCTCCAGCTTCGCCCGCATGCCCGTGAGCCAGCTCCGGCCGAATTCCGTCAACGAACTGCTGGCCGAACTCTACTCGTTCTACAGTTCAGCGCACCGCAATATCAAGTTTGTCCTTGACAAGGACGATCAGGTGCCGCTCATCAGGTTCGACAGGTCGCAGATCCGGCGGGTGTTGATCAACCTCATCGAGAACGCGGTGTGGGCCGTGGACGGAAACGGAGAAGTCACCCTGAAGTCATCCTATGAAAGCCCGACCGGCATCGTCAGAATAGAGGTCGCCGATACGGGCATCGGTGTCGATGATTTGGACAAATCCAAAATATTTGATCTATACTATTCGAAGAAAAAAGGAGGATCGGGACTGGGACTCGCGATCGTGCAGAGGATCATTACCGAACATAACGGAAAGATACGGGTCGTGGACAACAAACCTCAGGGCGCACGGTTCATCGTCGAACTGTCCGCTGTCGAGGAAGGAGAGCTGTTTCATGCAGAGGGAGGGAAGACTGCTTCATGAGTAATAATACGGTACTTGTCGTCGATGACGAAGACTATATCCGTTCGGCAATAGCCGGCATTCTGAACGACGAACATTACACTGTCCGGCTCGCGAAGGACGGGTTTGAAGCGCTGGCGGCGATGAAAAGCTTCGAGCCCCAGGTCGTCCTGCTCGACATTTGGCTGCCGCAGATGGACGGTATCGAGGTGCTGAAGAAAATCCGGGAACAGTACACCGACACGATCGTGATTATGATCTCCGGGCACGGGACCATCGACACGGCGGTCAAAACCATCAAGATGGGTGCATACGATTTCATTGAAAAGCCCCTGTCTGCAGATAAGCTCCTGATTACCATCAGCAACGGGCTCAAGGTCTTCAACCTGCAGCAGGAGAACCGGCAGCTCAGGGTGACCATCGGGAAGAAATACGAGATCATCAGTACGTCGCATGCGATGGAAGACCTCAAACGCAAGATAGCGATTGTCGCTCCGTCAGACAGCTGGGTGTTGATCACCGGCGAGAACGGCACGGGCAAAGAGCTGGTCGCGAACGCCATTCACCGGCTCAGCACCCGATCGACCATGCCCTTCATCGACGTCAACTGTGCTGCTATTCCCGAGGAGCTCATGGAGAGCGAGCTGTTCGGACACGAGAAAGGCGCCTTTACCGGTGCCGACAAACGGCGGATCGGCAAGCTCGAGCTTGCGCACCGCGGCACACTGTTTCTCGACGAGGTCGGGGACATGAGCATCCGCATGCAGGCGAAACTGCTCAGGACACTGGAAGAGGGCCGGTTCACCCGGATCGGGGGAAACGAACCCATCGATATCGATATCCGCGTCGTTGCGGCAACCAATAAGATCATCCGGGACGAGATACGGGACGGCAGGTTCCGTGAAGACCTGTACTACCGGTTGAACGTCATCCCGCTGCACATTGCCCCGCTGCGGGAACGGAAAGAGGACATTCCGGTCCTTGCCGAGTATTTCCTGAACGAAAAGAACATGATCAACCGGCAGCGGAAACGGATCACGCCGGCAGCGCTTGGCGCGCTGACCTCATACGTGTGGAAGGGCAATGTCCGGGAACTCAAAAACCTCATGGAACGGCTCTTCGTTCTGGTCGAGGGTGATGTCATCGATCTCGAAGACCTGCCCATGGAGATCCGTTCGTACCGGCGCACGGACGATGCCCCGGTTGACGAAAAGCTCCATTCGGCAAAGAACGCGTTTGAAAAGGATTACATTGTCCGCATGCTCAGGGAAAACAGCTGGAATATCACCAAGACGGCGGTCAAGATCGGCATTTCACGGGAGAACCTTTCCCGGAAGATGAAACTGCTCGGCATCGGGAGAGAGGTCTGATGTTCTGGTACGTCAGCGGATACAACCTGTCGCGCGGGCTCGAACAGCACAAGGGCGGGAGCGCTGCGGCAAAGCGGTTAGCCTTCAGGGCCGGGACACCGGTCACGGTGGAACTGGGCGGCAACCAGGGTTACATCATCGTGTCCGGCGAAGTGAGGTGCGATTTTACCGTCCGGTCCGCACAGCAGCCGGCACCATCGCTCGGATTGATCTCCCTGCTCGCCGGTGAGTGTTTCGGAAGCCTGAATTCGGGACAGGCTTCGCACGCTGTGCTGACGGCCGTGAAAGATACCCAGCTCGTGGAACTGACTCTCGAAGGCATGCTCGCCGTGGCAAAGGGTTCGGAAAGCGTTCAACTTGGCTTTTCCAAAGGTATCCTCAGGAAAAGGATTATTATTCCGGTGCATCCGGAAACGCTCGTGTTCAAGACGCCGAAGATGAGGATCGAAGAGGCACTGAAGGTACTCGCCGGCAGGATCGGCAGCCACCGGAAATCGTCTGTTGTCATCAGGGTACGGCCGACATCGGCCAGGCTTGCCCGTATGGCAGGACTGGGCAGGCTGCATACACTGCTTGTTCTTGCGGAGCTTTCCGGCGAGCACAAGCTGGTCCCCGGCATCAAGGAACTGGGTCTGCCGCTGTAATCAGGCTCTGGATCCTTCCCCGTCCCTGCTGTACATTGCCTCGATGATGCCTGCGTATTTCTCATTGACGACCTTGCGCTTCACCTTGAGGGTGGGGGTCAGCTCGTCGGCATCCTGGGTGAAGTCGTGATCGAGTATGGTGAATTTTTTTATTGTCTCATACTGCGCCAGTTCGCTGTTGACCTTGGCAACAAAACCGGAGATGGCCGCGTTGACCTCCGGTGCTTTTTCAAGGCCGGATCCACTGCTTTTTGCGATCCCCTTTTCTTGGGCGAATTTCTGGAGGTTCTCCTGGTTCAGGGTGATGATTGCCGTGAGGAACGGACGGCGGTCTCCGATGACGACTGCCTGGCTTATCAGCGGGTTGGATTTCAGCATGCTCTCGAGGTTTGACGGTGCTATGTTCTTTCCGCCCGAAGTTATGATGAGGTCCTTCTTCCGGTCCGTTACCCGCAGGTGTCCGTCCGTGCCGAGTACCCCGATGTCCCCGGAATAAAGCCACCCGTCCTTCAGCGTCTCCCTCGTTGCTTCGGGGTTCTTGAAGTATCCCATGAACACGTTGCCTCCCCTGACCAGTATCTCGTGGTCAGCGGCGATGCGCACCTCCACCCCGGGGACTGCAGGGCCTGTCGTTTCGAACCTGATATGCCCGTGTTCATGGATCGAGGTCGGGCCTGTCACCTCGGTCTGTCCGTACACAACGCACAAGGGGATGTTGATGGAATGGAAGAACCGCAGGATTTCGGGCGGGACCGGTGCTCCGCCTGCAATGAGCAGCCTGCCGCGGGAAAAACCAAGTTCATGCTTGAGTTTCGAATAGACAAGCTTATCAGCAATGGCCCTCTTGAGGCGCAGGAGGACCGGAGGCGGTGCGCCCTGCGGTGCGTTCTCGAGGTGTTTCACCCACTGGTTGCCGGTATCGACGGCAAACCCGATAATCCGTTTCTTGACACCCTGGGCCTGGGAGAAGGCTGCCTTGATCCCTGCATAGAACTTCTCCATGACCCGGGGAACTGCGAACATGACGTGCGGCTGGATAATTTTGATATCAGCGGCGAGCCGTTCGAGGCTCTCGGGGATACCCACAGTCCCGTCCGTGAAGATGGAGGAATAATAGATCCCGATCCGTTCCGCTATATGAGACAGCGGAAGGTAGCTCATATACATGTCTGTGTCGAAGTAAGCGTTCGCCTTTGTCAGGGCATCGCATGTCCAGACGAGATTGCTGTGCGACAGCATGGCTCCTTTGGGGGGCCCGGTGGTCCCGGAGGTATACACGATGGTTGCGGTGCTGCCGGGCTGGATGTCCTTTATCCTCTTTTCGACGGCACCGGAGTGTTCAGCCTGCGCTTTCTCACCGAGGCTCTCGAGCTGGTCGAAGGTCATGACCTGGGGATCGCCGGTGCTGTCCGTGCTCTCCCAAAGGATGATCTTCTTCAGCGAGGGCAACTGCGGACGCACGGAAAGGACCTTGGCGAGCTGCGTGCTGTTTTCGAGGAAGATGAAGGACGCTTCGCTGTGATGTGCGATGTACTGGATCTGCTGTGCCGTGTTGGTCTGGTAGACGGGAACGGAGATGCCGCCGTTGCTGAGGATGGCGAGATCCGAGTAGAACCATTCCGGCCTGTTGGTGCCGATGATGTTCGCCCGGTCACCGGGCATGAATCCGAGGGCAAACAAGCCGCGGGCAGCGTTGGTGACGTGCTCCCGGTATTCTTTCCATGGAATGTGCTGCCAGTCGCCTTTCTTGTTCCAGAGCAGGGCAAGTTTTTCAGGATGGAGTGTCGCTCTCTGGTAAAACAGTGATACGATTGACTGTTCCATAACACCACCTCCGCACTTCATAAATAGTACATTGCTCCGAAAAAAGCAAAAGGTCGCAATGAAAAGGCAAGAAACATAAAGATAAATAATTCGGTCCTCTAAACCTGTTGACGGCAGCTGCCATCGATGCTATAAAAAACAACATCATAGTGGCCAAGGAGTTATGCCATCTTTGATGGCGAATGTAGTTGTGGCTTGTTATTGCGATTGCTCCGGAGTTCGATGAAATCCCTGGATCGACAGCGGAATACGGCTATCAGGAATTATTCTGAAATATATACTCAACAGTAAAAGAAAAGGAGAAACGTAAAATGAAAAAACACACAGTCATATTGTTATTTGTTACCGTAATGCTCGGGTTTATGGCGGGCTGTGGCAGTGACAACAGTAACAACAGCACCAAGGTATGTAGTCAGGCATATCCGCTTTGCTGCGGACAGGCGGGTTGCTGCCCGTCCGGCTATGGATATGCTTCGCTTACACAGGGGCAATGCTACACTTCTTATAGCGCATGTGTTAGTGCGGGTAACTGCTTCACCTGTAAGGTGAGCACGGGATCAAACTACGCGTGTCCGAGCGGATATTAGCTCAGAGCGCAGGGTACCGGTTTACCCTACATTGTACAAATATGAGCGGTAATGTCCGGCTCATCAAGCAGTAGCAAATAGTAGTCCGTCAGAAATCCCCGCCATAGAGCGGGGATACTATTGTATTTGATAAATCGCTTGCAGAAAGTGTGCGGTTGAGAGGCATGACATCTCTTGCGAGAGGCATGTCTTTTTCAAGGGAGTGTTTGTGTACAGGGAAGAAAAATGGGGGTAAGTCCCTGACCGTGGACATTGGTGAATCGGAAAATTCATAACTCCCTTTCGTCCCCCTTACCATAAGGGGGATAACACAGAAGGATATCAGAAAGCTGAGACCTCACCCGGCCTCTCCTAACAGGAGAGGAGTATAATATATTCTCTTACAGTATGCTAATTTCGCCGGTCATGTAGGTTACGGCATTGCCGGATATTTCGACCCTTCCGCCTTTGTTCCTGCAGCGCAGGAAGCCCCTGCGTCCGGACAGCTGAATTGCCCGCAGTTCGACCTTGTTCAATCGCTTGCTCCAGTAGGGTGTAAGCGTGGTATGCGCGGACCCGGTCACAGGGTCTTCATCGACACCGGCTTGTGGTGCGAAGAAGCGTGATACGAAATCGCACTCATTCCCCGGTGCCGTTATGATGATTCCGCGTGCCTTTATCTGAGCGATGTTCGCAAGATTGCAGCGGATGTTTTTTATCTGCTCTTCGTTCCCGTATACCAGCATGTAATCGGTTTTGCCCCTGTACAGCTCCTGAGGCTGGATATCGAAGCAGGACCTGATGTTCTCTGTCATGCCGGCTGTTCCGATGGTGTCTGCCGGAAAATCCATGGCCAGGAACCCGTTATCTTTTTTCACGGTCAGGATGCCGCTCCTGGAATTGAACTGTATGACGCTGTTGCCATACTGCTCGTGGTTGAACAGCACGTGCGCGGACGCAAGCGTCGCATGCCCGCACAGGTCAACCTCCATGGAAGGCGTGAACCACCGGATATGGAGCTGATTGTTGTTTCGCAGGTAGAATGCGGTTTCAGAAAGGTTGTTCTCGAAGGCGATCTTCTGCATGGTTGCATCCTCCAGCCACCGCTCTTGCAGAGGGCAGACCGCTGCCGGGTTGCCGGAAAACAAGGTGTCTGTAAATGCGTCGACCTGATAGATCTTTACCTTCATACCCTATGCTCCTATCCCCTTTGTACCGTCCTATCAAGCAATAGCGATGAGCCGGGGTGGATAAAGTATCTACGATGATGGTCTCAGCCATTATTTGAGGTCACAAAGCAGGGGGGTGCAATGAATGTGCGAAGAATGTGCAACGAATCTGACAGGAATGACACGAATCAGTTTTTAAAGTCATTATTTTACAGTCTGTTGCAAACATTCGTTGCAGTGTAATTATTCTTGTCAGATTCATTTCAATTCGTTGCATGCTAAGAATGAGAAGCTAAAAAAGCCTGAAATCAACAACAGTATTACCCAAGCCATAAGGCACAAGAGCCGTTGGATGTTCGATGGGTATTATTTCAAACATGGTATCGTTTAAAAGACCATCAGAACGCTTACACCGGATACATTTGCATAACAGTATAAGATAATGGTAGAGAACAGTCAGGAAAATTTCATTCACGGTGTTCAACAAAATGAATGAAGGTCAGACAGTTCAACCACGATCTGATAAAAATAAACAAGAACGAATGACGATGACGGATCAAATACATGGATAACCAAAACCAGTACGGGACGGCACGATTATGACAGGACCAGCAGACGCATTGATCACGGCAAAGGAATTGCTGAAACGCTACGACGACCACGTCGCTGTGAACGGGATCAGTTTCTCGGTTAACCGGGGCGAGGTGTTCGGCATCGTCGGGCCCAATGGCGCCGGCAAGACCACGACCGTGAACATGATCACCGGCAAGTGCATCATTGACAGCGGCGATCTGTTCGTCCTTGGCAAAGATGCAAGGAGCCGCGACCGGGACATCCGGAAGTCCATGGGGGTCGTTCCCCAGGAGGACAGCCTCGATCCCGACCTCAGCGTTTATGAAAACCTGCAGATCTATGCCGGATATTTCGGCGTCCATTCAAAGCAGAAGATACAGGAGCTGCTCGGGTTCTTCGACCTCGTGCCGTTCCGGGACTACAACGTCATGGAGCTTTCCGGCGGCATGCGCAGGCGTCTCACGCTCGCACGCGGCCTCATCAACGATCCCCTGCTCCTGATCCTCGATGAGCCGACCACCGGCCTCGATCCCCAGGTCCGTCATAACACATGGGACAAGCTGCTGCAGATCAAGGAACGGGGTATTACCATCCTGCTGACCACGCACTACATGGAAGAGGTGACCAGGCTCTGCGACCGGGTCATGATCATGCACAACGGGACCATCATCGCCATTGATACACCGCGGCATATCGTGGCATCGCACTATCCCACGGATGTCATCGAGGTCAAATTCAGCGACCATGTCGATTTCAACGGCATCCTCGGCAGTCTCAGTGCATTCAGGTTCAGGCACGAGTTTTCCAGCACGTTCGGGCTCATTATACCGGAGCGCTTCGAAGACGCCATTGCGATCCATACGAAGCTCTCCGGGCTGTATCCGACCCTGTATCCGGTCCGCAGACCCCCGAACCTTGAAGATGCGTTTCTCGCTGTTACCGGTACATCGCTGCACGAAGGCGAATAACGCGGTCTGCAGGGAACAGGGCGGCCCGGGCGTTACTGCACCGGTGAAGGCCCGTTGAGGTCTACCCGTTTTGTTATCGTCGTGTCCGGCAGTATGGTGATGGTTTCCGTGAACGGCTTGAGGTAGGGGTTCATGAGATGGAGTTTGTGAGTTCCCGGGGACAGGTCGATATCCTTCAGCTTCGGCGTCTCGCCGATGTATCGGTCATCTATGAATACCATGGCCCACGGGTATGTTATGATCTGCAGTGTACCTTTGTCTGCTGCATGCAGACCGTTCTGGTTGAGATCAGGACTTGACGCTGCTGCGCGTGCCGTGCTTTGGGCCGTGCCTGCGGGCGATGCAGCAGGTATCTGGGGCCGGATAACCCTGCGTTTCGTTCCGTGCTGCACAGAGGCCATTTCTTGAGTTGTACCTGCCGGTTTCTGCTGTGAAGAGCCGATGCTGCCTGCCGGAACGGATACACGTGCTCCTGCGGGACGGGCAATGCCTTCTCCCGGGAGTGGTCCGCGATATTCCTCGTTCGCGATCATCAGGACGGCTGCCGAGAGCATGGCCAGTTCTGCTGCCGTGCGCACCCATCTCCCTACGCGCCTGCGCCTGAGCTTGTTCATCAGTCCGAGTGCAGCACTGCGTCCGTCTCCGGATTCGAGCATGACGCTGATAACAGCGATTGCCTTCTCAAAGCTCTGTGCCCGGATGTAGGCCGCAGCCTCTTCGTACCTCGCTGCGGTATGCCGGGTGAGCAGGGCGTGCTCCGTTTCTGCTGGTGCACGCACGTAGTCGCTGAAGCTTGCAAAGGGATCGTTCGAGAAACGCATGACACTGGTGCCCAGTGCGCTGCACAGATCTCCGGCGTCACGGTACCGCTTTTCCGGCAGCGGATTCAGACAGGCGGCGACCATGTCCCGGATGCGGGCATCGACGGGTATCCCGGATGACCCCAGCGGTGAAAAGCGGTTGCGCGCTATGTTGTTGAGGACAGACATGGTGTTGTCCGCGGCAAACGGCGATACGCCCGCGATGAGCCAGTACGTCAGGGAGCCCAGGGAAAATACGTCCGAGGCACTCGTGATCTCACCCGAGTTGATGTGCTCGGGTGACATGAATTCCGGCGAGCCAAGTGCCGTGCCGCTCATGGTGATGCGGGTATCGGTCAGAATATGCGCAAGGCCGAAGTCCGTGATCTTGATTTCGCCGTTCGTGCTGATCAGGACATTCTCGGGCTTGATGTCGCGGTGGACGACGCCCGCTGCATGGGCGTACGCAACCGCATCACACACGATGAACGCGATGAGGAGGGCGGTCTCGAGTGACAGCCTTTTCCCGTCATGCACGAGGTTTTCCTGCATGCGCCTGAGATCATACCCCCGCACGTACTCGAGTACCAGGAACGGTACACCCTCGTGCTGGGCAATGTCGTACAGGGAGACGATGCTCTTGTGCTGGAGCCGGGCTATGATCCGGGCCTCGTTGATGAACCGGCGGGTGAGCGTGCTGTCCGAAGTAAAATGCGGGTACAGGATCTTAATCGCGACCTCCCGCTTCAGGACCGTGTCGGTTCCGGTATAGATGATCGCCATTCCCCCCCTGCCGATCTCCTGTCTGAGGAGGTACCTGCCGCCGATCAGCTGCCCTTCACCTGTATTCATACTGCGCAGTGTAGTAGGAATCCGATCCAAGATCAACGAGTTCCACGAACTTCTCCGTTGCATTGACTTTCGTGAAAATACATTTTAGTTTTAACTATGAGGCGAGGGTGGCGGAACTGGTAGACGCGCCAGACTTAGGATCTGGTGGGCAACCGTAGGGGTTCAACTCCCCTCCCTCGCAAATAAAAACACAGGAAGGTTACAGGATGAAAATTTTAGGAGTGGAAACGCAGAGCAGTGTCAGAAAAAAGGTATCCGTCATGGTACCGAAGGACGTGGTGCAGGATACCCTTTCTCATAAAGTCGAGGAGTTCCAGAAGAGTGCACGGGTCCCGGGCTTCAGGAAGGGAAAGGTCCCTGAGTCCCTCATCAAGAGCAAGTTCGAACACGACATCAAGTACGAGGCAGAGCTCGATGTGATCGACCACACGATCGGGAGCGTGCTCGAGCAGTCCAAGATAAAGGCCGTGGGGTCGCCGGTGATCGAGAAGGTCGATTATACGGGCGACGGGGATCTCACCTACACGGTCATCATCGAAAACATTCCGGAGATCGAGCGCGTCGATTTCAAGGGCATCGAACTGAAGAAACTTCCGGTTCCGCCGGTGACGGACGAACAGGTCCAGGAAGCCCTGGTCAAGATCCAGAAAAGACTCGGTGTCCTGATGCCGCTGGAAGAGCAGCGCCCTGTGCGTGAAAACGATCTGGCCTCGGTCAAACTGACCGAACTGGACCGGAACGGCAAGCCGGGAAAGGTCAACGATGACCTCCTCTGGGCAGTGAACGAGAAGCTCGGGAAGCACCTGTACGATCAGGTGACCGGTATGCTGACCGGGGAAAAGAGGACGATCACCGCAGATCCGGCAAAGAACGCACAGTTCCTGCTCGAGCTCAAAGGCATCAAGTATATCAAGTATCCGCCCATCGATGACGAACTCGCGAAGACGAGCGGCATGTATGCGACCCTGGATGAGTTGAAATCTGCGCTGAAAAAGGATATAGAAGAAGAGATAGACAGGATAAACCGGCTTATGTATCAGGACATGATAGTAGCCGCGCTGCTCCAGCGGCATCCTCTGGAATTACCGGTATCACTGGTAAAGAAGGAGCTCGAACATATTGCGACCGAGGACCAGGAACTGAAGAGGGCGTACGGCATGAACAACAAGCAGGAGATCGAGGATCGGCTGAAACAGATCGAGACCTATGTCCGGATAGGCCTCACGACAAGAATATTCTTCGATACCGTCAAGAGCCAGGAAAATGTCGTGCTGAGCGACGAAGAAGTGAAGGCAGAGATCGCCCACATCGCACAACACAACAACGATACCCCGGAACACATCACGGAAAAACTGACGAAGGACGACAGCATGGACACGGTCCGGCAGCACCTGATCAACGAGAAGATTCTTGATTTGATACTGAAAAATGCCCAATTTATAGAAGAGAAGGTAGAAAAATAATGCTGATACCTATGGTTGTAGAACAAACGTCCAAGGGTGAGAGGGCGTATGATATTTACTCGCGCCTGCTGAAAGAACGGATCGTCTTCATCGGTTCTGCCATCGACGATGAACTTGCAAATATCGTGATAGCACAGCTGCTGTTCCTCGAATCCGAAGATCCGGACAAGGACATCTTTCTGTACATCAACTCACCCGGCGGCGTCGTCACGGCAGGTCTGGCCATCTACGATACCATGCAGTACATCAGGTCCAACATCATCACTATGTGCCTGGGACAGGCTGCGAGCATGGGGGCGGTGCTTCTTGCAGCCGGGGTCAAGGGCAAGAGGTTCGCCCTTCCCAACTCACGGATCATGATACACCAGCCGTCCGGAGGCCTGCAGGGCAAGGCCTCGGAGATCGACATCCATGCCAAAGAAATTCTCAAACTGCGCGAAGAGATCAATAAGATACTGAGCTTTCATACGGGACAGCCGCTGGAGAGGATAGCCGCGGATACCGAGCGGGACTTCTTCATGGGCGGCGAAGATGCAATCGCGTACGGCATCATCGACAGCGTAATAACCAAGCGCGAAGAACTGAAAACAGTCGGAGGTAATAGCATTGGTGCTTAAAAAGGACGAAAGCATACTGAAGTGCTCGTTTTGCGGCAAGTCCCAGAAAGAGGTCAAAAAACTGATCGCAGGTCCGAACGCGTTCATCTGTGACGAATGCGTGGAGCTGTGCAACGAGATCATCGCAGAGGACTATGAAACACAGCAGGACACGCTCGGTATCAGGAAGGCGGTGCCGAAGCCCGGGGAGATCAAGGCGTTCCTCGACCGGTACGTCATCGGCCAGGAAAAAGCGAAAAAGATCATCTCCGTGGCAGTGCACAACCATTACAAGCGGATAGAATCGCACCAGAAGACCGATGATGTGGAGATCCAGAAGAGCAACATCCTGCTCCTGGGACCCACGGGTACCGGGAAGACCCTGCTTGCACAGACACTCGCGAAGTTCCTCGACGTCCCGTTCACCATTGCAGACGCGACGACGCTGACCGAGGCGGGATATGTCGGCGAGGACGTCGAAAACATCATCCTCAGCCTGATCCAGAATGCGAATTACGACATCACCCGTGCGCAGCGGGGCATCGTCTACATCGACGAGATCGACAAGCTGTCTCGGAAAACGGACAGCCCGTCCATAACCAGGGACGTTTCAGGGGAGGGTGTGCAGCAGGCGCTGCTGAAGATCATCGAAGGCACGATTGCAAACGTACCGCCCAAGGGCGGCAGGAAGCACCCGGAGCAGGACTATTTCCGGGTGGACACATCGAACATCCTGTTCATCTGCGGCGGCACGTTCGACGGTATCGAGAAGATCATATCGAAGCGCATCGGCGTCAAGTCCATGGGGTTCGGGGCAGACCTGAAGGGGGTCAGGGGCAAGAGCCTGACCGATATCCTCTCCATGGTGGAAACGGAAGACCTCATCAGGTACGGCATGATACCGGAGTTTATCGGCAGGGTGCCGATCCTTGCGACCATGGAGGAGCTCAACGCTGCTGCGTTGATGGAAATCCTGGTCAAACCCCGGAACGCCATCATCAAACAGTACCAGAAACTGTTTTCCATGGAAGGGGTGAAACTCGTGTTCAGCCACGATGCCATCGAGTCCATTGCAAAAGAGGCGATCAGGAGAAAGTCCGGCGCCCGCGGACTCAGGGCGATCATGGAGAATGTTATGCTCGACATCATGTACGATATACCGTCCCGGAGCGATATCAACGAATGTGTCATCAATGCGGACGTGATATTCAAACAGAGCGAACCGCTGCTCACGTATGAGAAGAAGGCAGAGGCAGGCGGAACAAAATGACCGGAAAAGCCGAAAAAATCAGGGTACCATTACTCCCGCTGCGGGACATCGTTGTCTTTCCCCATCAGACGACACCGCTGATCGTGGGCAGGCAGAAGTCTGTCAACGCAGTCAAGGAGGCCATCAAGAACAACTCGCTGATTTTTACGGTGATGCAGAAGGACCCGAAGATTGAGGACCCGGCGGAGAACGATCTCCGGATCGCCGGCACACTGTCTTCCATCGAGCACCACATCATGGAGAGTGACAGTATCAAGCTGCTCGTCAAAGGGGTCAGGCGGGCGAAGATCTCATCGTACCGTGAGAACGAACTGTACGGAGAGGTGGAGGTCGAGGCCATCGGCGACAGCGCGGTCAGCAGTCCCGGCATCGAGGCGCTGAAACGCCAGCTCGTTGCGGCGTTCACGGACTATGCCAAGAACACCAATCTCGTCGCTCCGGAAATCGTAACCTATATCGCTTCTGTGGACAATGCCGAGGTCGTCGCGGACACCATCGCAGGCAGTGTCAAGATGAAGGCAGACGATAAGCAGGCTTTGATGGAAATCGAGGACCTGGAAAAATACATGACCCGGATCATGGAGAGGCTCTTCGGGGAGATGGAGATCATCGACCTCGAGAAGAGGATCAAGGCGCAGGTCAAGAAACAGACTGAAAAGGCGCAGAAGGAATATTACCTGAACGAACAGATGCGCGCGATCCAAAAAGAGCTGGGTGAGAAGGACGAATTCAAGACGGAGATCAAGGAACTGGAAGAGCGCATCAAGAAGAAGAAGATGTCGGACGAGGCTGCGAAGCGCTGCAAAGGCGAACTCAAGAAGCTGAGGATGATGTCTCCCATGAGTGCCGAGGCTGCCGTGGTCCGCGGCTATCTCGAATGGATCCTCTCCCTTCCCTGGTACGATTACACGGACGAAAAGAAGGACATCAACGAGGCAAAGAAGATCCTCGACAGGGATCATTACGGTCTGGAGCAGATCAAGGAGAGGATTCTGGAATTCCTCGCCGTGAAAGCACTCAGTCCCGAGGCAAAAGGGCCGATCCTGTGTTTTGTCGGTCCTCCGGGTGTCGGCAAGACGTCCCTCGCAAAATCGATAGCTGAGGCAACCGGACGGAATTTTGTACGGCAGTCCCTCGGAGGCGTGCGGGACGAGGCAGAGATACGCGGGCACCGCAGGACGTATGTGAGCGCGCTGCCGGGCAAGATCATCCAATCCATGCGCAAGGCAGGCTCGTCGAACCCGGTCTTCCTGTTCGATGAGATCGACAAGATGAGCATGGACTTCAGAGGAGACCCCTCTGCTGCACTGCTCGAGGTGCTCGACCCGGAACAGAACCACGCATTTAACGACCACTACCTCGACCTCGACTACGATCTCTCGAAGGTCATGTTCATTACGACGGCGAATACCATGGCAGGCATACCGCCGGCCCTGATCGATCGTCTCGAGATCATTCGGCTGCCGGGATATATCGAGGTTGAAAAACTCAATATTGCACGGAAATTCCTTATTCCCAAGCAGCTGACGGCCAACGGACTGACGCCCGGACAGGCCGTGTTTACCAAGGGCGCGATCGTCCAGCTTATCAGGGACTACACCCGCGAAGCAGGGGTGCGGAACGTCGAGCGGGAACTTGCAACGATCCTCAGAAAAGTGGCGAAACATAACCTTGAGACCGGGAAAAGGAAACAAAAAACCACGATTACATCTGCCACCCTCGGCAGATACCTCGGTGTTGCCAGGTTTACGAGGAGCGAACTCGAGGAGCAGGACCTCGTTGGTGTTGCGACAGGCCTTGCATGGACAGAGGCAGGCGGGGATATACTCGCGATAGAGTCAGCGGTGCTGAACGGCAAAGGAAAGCTCACGGTCACCGGCAAGCTGGGCGATATCATGAAGGAATCTGCGAGTGCAGCGATGAGCTATGTCAGGACCATTGCAGCAGACCTTGGCCTGAAGAGCGGGTTTTACAGAAGGATCGACGTGCATATTCATATCCCTGAAGGTGCAATACCCAAGGACGGTCCGTCTGCGGGCATTACCATGGCGACGTCGCTGGTTTCAGCGCTGACCAGGATTCCGGTCAAGCGGGACCTTGCCATGACCGGCGAGATCACCTTGCGGGGCAGGGTCCTTCCGATCGGCGGACTGAAAGAAAAACTCATGGCAGCAATGCGCGCACAGATCCGGGAGGTCCTCATACCCCGGGACAACGAGAAGGACATTGCAGAGATACCCGATATCATAAAGAAAGCGCTCAAGATCGAGTTCGTCGAGAACATGGATCAGGTCATAGAAAAGGCGTTACGGGTCGATACCACAGACAAGATTTGGAAGGGGAGAGCGGAAAAAAATGTCGATCTCCCTGCTGTGGATCAGCTCCATAACATCCCGCTCCCGCCGGCACAGTCCCATCCCAGCAATTAATCTAAGCGTGTCATTTCCAAAGACCGTGGTTCTTTTTAGATTGACGTAGAAACCCACCGTTTTTGACGGTTGGTAGAGGGTAACAGACTCTGCCAGTTTTCTGTCATTTCCACGGCAGTGTCACGCCAGAAACAGTTTTCATACGAAAAAAAAGTGGATTCCCGTTTCCACGGGAATGACATCATGTGGTTTTTCAGAAGCAACCGTTTTTTTGCGGGGTGGGCTCATTCGATTGTGTACCTACGGTTTGCCCGGCGCTCCTGCTGTTTCCCACGCCCTGATCTGCGCACGCATCTCTCCAGCGTCGGCCTGCCCGGGATTCAATGCAAGGCTTTTCCTGAAATACGCAGCGGCGAGCGCACGATTGCCATAGTACTGAGCCATCACGAAGCCGAGCATGCGCCACGGTTCGGGGTCATCGGGCTTCAGCGCGGTGACCGTGTCAAGCGCCGCTTTCGCATCTGCGATCCTGCCTGACCTGACATACAGGTATGCCAGCTTGTCATAGGCAGGTACATAGGGTGCTGCAGTGGTGGCTTTGATGTACAGCGGCAGCGCAGCATCGGGCTGGTGCAGAGACAGCCGGATGTCCGCCAATTCCGTATAGATCATGGCCGTTAATTCAGCGGGTGTATTGCCGAGTCCCGGCATGACTGCCGCACCTGCATTTCCTGTTTTTTCCAGGGCTGCAAGCTGATCCAGTGCTTCGTTCAGGACCTCCTGCGCCCGGGCGTATTCCTGCATACCCGCGTATCCTTTTCCGATGAGATATTTCATCATCACAAAGTCGGGTGTTTTCCTGAGCAGTTCGTTGCCGGCCTCGATGCCCCTGGCGTTCTCATTGTTCCGGAAATAGCTTATTGCGAGGTTCCGCACGATATAGGAGTCGCTTCCGGCTGAGTTCAGAGAGCTCTCCCACAGGGATTGGTCGCTTCTCCAGACAAACTGCCGTTCGAACCCCAGGACGCCGAACAGGATCACGACAACGACGAGCACGCCCCGCGCCAGCGTCCTGCCGGGGATGCTGTCGATAGCGATGACGAGGAGCGTATAGAGACCGATGGAAGGGATGTACAGGTACCAGTTTGCAAAAAAGGGCATGGCAATGATCCCGAAGTACGGAAGCATGTTGACGAAATACCATAATGCCCAGAACGCAGGACGCCGGTCGTTGCGTTTCAGGAGCAGGCGGATTCCGGCTGCCATCAGCACGAGAACAGCTATGCCGGAAACGAACACCGCAGCACTGATTCGTGCATCAAGGGGATATGCAACAGAAAGGTTGAAGGGGACAATGAGCTTGAGCGGGTAATTAAAAATACCTGCTGCGACTGATACGATTGTTTTTATCTGGGACCAGACGCTTCCCCGGATCAAACCGTGGTACGAACCGATGGTCGCCTGGCCTATCATGTAGGCGACCATGAAGGGGATGGTTATCGCGATGTACGGGAACAGCTTCTTCAGACTGTCCCTTGTGCTGTGCCTGCTCATACGGTCATACACGAACATCATGAATAGCAGGGTTGCACCCGGGGGTTTTACCAATAATCCGGCCACGAAGGCGAGGAGGGAACACACGTACATCCATGTGTTCTGCGCCGCAGATGGCGTGTGTGCGGCTTCGGATATGGCCGTACTGTCTGCGGGACCCGTCAGCCCGGCTCCCTGAGACTTCCCCTGGCCGCTTTCACGGAAAAGAAGATAACAGTAAAAGCTCACCAAAAAAAAGAACAGAGACTGCGTGTTCTTCAGCTCTGCCACCCAGGCTGCAGAATCGATATTGACCGGGGAGAAGAGGAACAGGAGTGCTGAGAAAAAGGCAACCACCCTGCTGTGCTGAATCCTGCTGACGAGAAGGTATACCATCGTGCCGGTCGCAGCATACCACAGGATGCCAATCACATGATACCACAGGGCATGGTAACCAGCGGCGCTGTAGACCAGCATATACGTCAGGTACTGCAGCGGCGCATAGACGCCGTGATGGAACGATGTGAAGAAATACAGGATGTTCGAAGCAGACAGGTGCCGGATATAAAGATTGCGTGTTACGTAGAAATTGTCGTCGAGATTGACAAACCCGAAGCCGAGGACAGGGATAAGCAGGACAAACGTCAGGATACTGATAAGCGCTGTGTCAAACCATATATTTTTCCGCATACACGGTTCCTACCCTACCATGACTGCAGCGGAAAACCACATGCATGTTCCCCGCGTTACCCGAGTCTCGCTGCAAACCAGTCTTCTATACGGTCAAGCATCTGCGCCATGTGCTCGAGCGGAAGCATGTGGGCAGCACCTTCGATTTCGGCATAGGTATGGAGGTTTCCCTTCAAGGCATAGAATGCCCGCTCTGACACGTCCTTCGGTATGATACGATCACCGGTGCCGGTGATGATCATGGTCGGCGGCATAGGCAATCCCTTCAGGAGGGGCCGGTAATCTTTGAGCGAAGCGATCGCCCGGATCGTGTAGGAGCCGGTGAAGAGTGCATCGTTTTTGAACATCTTCAGCATCTTGCGGCTGGTGAATGCGTCGTTCCAGTTCAGATAGCCTGAAACCGGCAGTTTGACGCCCGGGAAACGGCGCTGGAGATAGGCTATACCCGGGAGAAGTCTCCTGATCAAACCCGGGTTCCTCACGATATGCAGATAATCCTGATAGACGAGTGCGGCAGTGTGTGCAACGACTGCATCGACCCGAATACCCTCGAGCGCTGCGTAGTAGGCGACGATGCCGCCCTGTCCGCTTCCTATGATACCGGTTTTACCCCCGAATCTATGCTGAACGTAGGATACCGTGTCCCTGAGGTTTGCAAGGAGTTCTTCCATGGTAAAATCGCCCCGTTTCCCGGAGGAGTGCCCGTGGCCTGCCGGGTCGATGCCGATGACATTGAATCCCTTGTATGCGATGGCTTCGAGGAAGACTGCATAGAATTCCGATGCTGTTCCGGTTCCCGGGAAAAACACGACGGCCTTCTTCTCTCCTGCATTGTTGAAGATATCGAGGTGAATACGCCGGTCAGCGGAGTCTATGAACGTTTCCTCTTTGGTTATTTTCCCCATGTGCTTCTCATGACCATGACGGCATGCTTCCGTCCAGGAACGCCTGTTCTGCCGGACAGAACGGCATGCCTGTATACCCCCCGGTGCGCAAACGCTCAGCAGAACGCTACTTGTTCTCCTGCAGCTTTTTCAGGAATGCGCTCAGGATGTCGAGCGGCAGGGGGAAAATGACCGTTGAATTGTTTTCCGTGGCAATCTCGGACAGCGTGTTGAGGTACCGGAGCTGGAGCGAAGCAGGCTCTTTGCTGAGGATGGCGGCTGCCTCGGAATACTTCTGTGATGCCTGCAGCTCTCCCTCGGCATTGATGACCTTTGCCCTTCTGTCCCGTTCTGCTTCGGCCTGGCGAGCCATGGCACGCTGCATGTCCTGCGGGAGATCGATCTGTTTGACTTCGACCGTTGAAACCTTGATACCCCACGGGGAGGTGTGCTTGTCGATGACCTCCTGCAGTTCCATGTTTATCTTTTCCCGTTCCGACAGCAGTTTGTCGAGCTCGCCCTGGCCGCACACGCTTCGCAGCGTCGTCTGGGCGATCTGGGATGTCGCAAACAGGTAGTTCTCGACCTCGGTGATGGCCTTGTTCGGATCGATGACCTTGAAGTAAACAACCGCATTCACTTTGATGGAAACGTTATCCTTGGTAATAACGTCCTGCGCAGGAACATCGAGGGTTACGACCCGGGTGCTGACCTTGAACATCTTATCGACAAACGGAATGACATAGATGATACCAGGTCCCTTTGCGCCGATAAGCCTTCCGAGCCTGAACAAAACCGCCCGGTCGTATTCCTTGAGAATTTTTATCCCGGATATAAGCACCAAAGCGACAAAGAGAGCAATGACTGTTATGACAGAACCCATATGTTAAACCTCCTTTTTTACTTTTAACTGCATACCACTTTCTATAGTTTCTACAATAACTTTATCACCGGATTTAATGGTTTTATCTTCGCTGTATGCGTCCCAGTAGGCACCGTCGAGAAACACCTTGATCTTATCATGATGAACTTCCTTTACACTACCGGCCTGGCCGATCAGGCCCTCTCTTCCTGTCTGTGGCTTTTTGAACCTGACCTTGAGAGCAAGCCCGAGCGCAACGATAAAAAACAGGGCTGTCAGCACGGCTGCTGTTGCAATGAGTTTCCAGGAAACAGAGTACGAGGCTGAGGATGTGTCGAACAGGAGCAATGACCCCAGCACGAAGGATGCAATCCCACCGACGGCAAGCATGCCGTGGCTCACGATCTTCACCTCCAGGATAAACAGGATGATTGAAAGTATGATCAACAGTATCCCCGCATAATTAACCGGTATAGTCTGAAACGAAACAAAAGCAAGGATAAGCGACAGTGCGCCGATGACACCCGGGATTATGGCACCGGGGCTTGCGAGTTCGAAAAAGATGCCCCACATGCCGATGATCATGAAGATGTAGGCGATATTGGGATCGCTGATGACCATGAGGAGTTTCTCCCTGAGGCTCATGGGTAGTTGGCGGACGACGGCATTCCTGGTATGCAGCACGTATTCGCCGGACGGCTTGCTGATCGTCCGGCCGCTGATCTCATCGAGAAGCTGGGGGATGGTCGAGGCGGTAAAATCGACGACGTGGATCCTGACTGCCTGATCCGCAGGGATCGAAACGCTCTGCGATACTGCCTGTCCTGCCCAGACAGCGTTCCTGCCCTTTTGCAGTGCGATGCTCCTGATGTAGGCAACCGCATCATTGGTGACCTTTGTTTCCATTTCTTTGCCGAGCTTTTGCCCGAGGGTGACAGGATGTGCGGCACCGATATTTGTTCCGGGCGCCATGGCCGCTACATCGGACGCCATGACGATAAACACACCTGCAGATGCAGCACGGGAGCCGGATGGATAGATAAAACTGATGACCGGCAGTTTTGCATCCTCGATGGCCTTGACAATGGTTCTCATGGATAGATCGAGCCCTCCCGGGGTATCGATCGTGATGAGCAGGGCGTTCGCATGGTCCGCTTCTGCCTGCCGGATAGATTCCGGAACATAATTTGCGTACGCAGGCCCGATGGGTCCGTCTATGGAGATCGCATCGACATGGCCGTCTGCATGCACCACCGTACCGGTGAGCAGGAGCAGGGACAGGAGCAGTACTCCACGTCTAAACATCAAAAATAAATGTTTGTATACAGCATGAACATCCTGCTGATTTCCTCGCCGCCGAAGACCGTGCTCTGGGTGAGCGCGGCGTTTGGCAGGTCGATGAAGGGATACTCGTGGTGGATGTCATTGAACATGTTGAATACGTAAAACCCGAGCTCGAACCGGTGCGGTATGAACGTATACCCGACCTTCGCGTTGGCGATAAAATATGCAGGCAACTGGACCACGGTATTGGTATACAGTGTGTTGGGGTCAGCAATGTGTGCGGTCCGTGCTGAGGTGTAATCACCCTGGATGCTCGCAAACAGTCCATCCGTGACGGCGTACCGGGCCCCGATGTTGAAGTCCTGCGTCACGTAATTGCCAACCGACCCGGTGAGGTTGTCCTCCCGGTCGAGATAGGAATAGTTGACGAACGTTTTTATGGCCTTGATCGGCTCGTACTCGAGGCTGACGTCTCCACCGTGCGATACATACCTCGTCCCGCTGTTCAGAAACTGGAACTGTGAGGCTGTGGACAGGTTCGTATAGAAATAGATGAGGTTATACAGCTCATCGTAGTATGCCGTCAGTTCTGTCCTGACGTGCTTTCCCCATTCACCGATGTACCCGAACTCCGTGGTGCGCATCAACTCGTTCTTCAGGTTGGGGTTGCCGATGAGCGTTCCCTGGATTGGAATGAACGACGATGATATCTTCGGGATAAACTGCGATTCGACATAGATGGGTTTCCGGAACGCCGTACCGTACGATACGCGGACCGTTTGACCGGATGTTATGGCATACGAGAGGTTGCCGCGGTAGCTCAGTCCTGCCGGCGTTACCGAGTAGTGGTCGTACCGCGCATCGAGTGTCAGCAGGAACTTGTAGAACGGGCCTACCTCGTCGTGGATGAATCCCCCGTACAGAAGCTCCCTTGTCAGGTCGACATTGTTATAGGAGGATTCGAGCTCCGGAAAACTGTACGTGTTGTAGTTGGCGTCAGCACCGATGATGACCTTGTTGTAGGGTATTTCAGGAAGGTTGTACTGCACGTCGATATTGTATGTGTTGGTTGTGCCGGAAAGATTTTCACTGAGCAGCGGTATGGTGGTGTTGAACGGGGTGATGAACAGGGGCACATTGACGTTAAACCCGAACCAGTATGCGTCTATCTTGAGGTTTTTATACTCGACGTGGGGCTTGATGTAGGTCTCCTGCGCGTACGTCCAGAGGTTCTGGAGCAGGGTGTAGAGCATGAACTGGGGTTTGTCGTAGCCGGCTTCCAGCGATGCATTGAGGTCTTTGGAAAAGTCGTGCGTTACATACAGCCACGCCTTCGGTACGATGGCAGCGTTGTGATCCGGTGCATCGAAATCGGGCGCACGTTTGTACCCGACTGAGCTGATAAATCCTGTTGTACCCGTCTGTCCCTGCGCCTCTACGTTAACGTCATAGGAGCTGAATAATGACTGCGGCAGATCGGAAAAAAGCCCGCCGATGCCGGATATCGTAAATGTCGGGGTTGCCGCGGGCTTGCGTGTCGTTATACTGATGATGCCGGTCACAGCATCTGCACCGTACAGGGACGAACTTGCACCCTGGATAATTTCGATCCTCTCGATGTCATCCATCGGGATCGGAAGACTTTCGATGAAGGGGGGGCCGTAGAAGGTGTTGTTCAGCACCCTGCCGTTGACCAGGACCAGCATGAGGTTGTTTTCTTCGGTACCGTAGCCGCGCTCGTTGAAGATCGTGTATCCCGGGTTGATATAAGAAACATCCATGCCCGGTACCGTTCGAAGGATGTCGGAAAGGGACATTCCCACGCTTTTGATGTCTTCATGGGTGAGGACCGTGACCGATGCCGGTGCAGAGGTAATCTTCTGCTTATGCCGTGCCGCAGAATAAACGACGTCCTCGGAGCTGAACAGGGCAAGCTCCTGTTCCATCGCGGACGCCTCTTCCGCTGACTGAACATTCACTTCTCCGACATCGACGATCTGCGGATTATTCGGGCCCATGAATAATATGTGGGACTGACCGTCCGTGTCCACCACGGTAATGTAGTACATAAGTTTGGGCGGGTTGATGTCCGTTGATGCTATGACACCTGAAAAGGTGTCTCCGGAGGATCGCTTCAGAAAGATCGCCTTGTAATACTTGTCCGACGGCGATTTGTAGAGGAGAGAGGCATAGGCGACCTTGCTGGCAGGATCTATTGTTGCGGACACCTGCAGGGGTTCTCCGGGGACAGCGGTGAGTATGGGCTTGTGAAAGAATTTAAATGATATCAATGCCTGCGCTGCAGCTGCATTCATACTGTATGCCATAATGGCCAGAAAGAGTATACCTACTATTCCTTTCTTCATGCTTCAACCTCCTTTTGGTTTCGAAGGGGCTGCGGTGACCGAAGTTGAAAAGTGCCCCCCGGTAATCTCTTTACCACATTTTTCCGGGAAAAAAAACGTTTCGTTGAATATCAGTAATGTATACCATGTAACCACGTTCCCGTTAAAAAGTCCATTCCTGCAAACCATGACCGGCAGGGCGTCTTCCCTTCTTGCATTTTTTACGGTTACCACGTATTGTGAGGAACCGGAGCGCTATGAACATAAAGAGCAGGGAGGCAATATTGGAAGTATTTCTGTCCGTTTTCTTTTTGATATACACCGCTGCGCACCTGTATGTATTTCTCAAGGCGCGGGCTGCCCTGGGCTTCGGCTTCCCTGCAGGCATGGTGCTCGCCGCGGTCATGCTCGTGATGATCGTTTCGCCGCTCCTTATCTATTATTTCGAGAAGCACCACCACGAGACCATCGCGCAGTTCTTTGCGTATACCGGGTATATCTGGATGGGAACGTTGTTTTTGTTTGTCTGTACTGCAGGACTGACCGATATCTATCATGGTATCGTCTCCCTCGTCTCCCTCATAGTCCGTTCGAATCTGCGCTTTCTGATGCCGTCGGCACAACTGTCATTCTTTGGACCGCTCGTGTGCTCGCTGGCCATCGTTCTGTACGGATATTTCGAAGCCCGGACCATCCGTACCGAAAGGCTTGCGATAACGACCGGGAAACTGCCCGAAGGGACCGGGCATCTCAGAATCGTGCAGATCTCTGATGTTCATATCGGCCTCATCATCCGGAAGGAAAGGGTGGAGCGTCTCATCCGCAAAATTCAGGAGGCACAGCCCGACATCCTCGTTTCCACGGGAGACCTGCTCGACGGGCAGATCAACGGACTCTCGGGCATTCCCGAAATGCTGCAGGCGATCCGTCCCCGGTACGGAAAATTTGCAATCACCGGTAACCATGAATTTTATGCGGGCATTCAACACGCCCTCGAATTTACGAAACAGGCCGGCTTCGTCATACTGCGCGGGCAGCAGGTGTCCGTCGGGGGGCTCGTCAATATTGCCGGGGTCGATGACCCGGCAGGCAAGCCGTTCGGCGCCTTTGTGGACGCCGACGAGAAGGAACTGCTGACCCGGTGTTCCCGGGACAGGTTTACTGTTCTGCTCAAACACAGACCCGTCATCGATACCAGGAGTACCGGGCTGTTCGACCTCCAGCTTTCAGGTCATACGCACAAAGGCCAGATATTTCCGTTCAGCCTGATCACGAAGCTCTCGTACATTGTCGATGCGGGGTTTCTGCCGCTCGGCGGGAATGCGGCGTTGTACGTCAACCGGGGTGCAGGGACCTGGGGGCCTCCCCTTCGTTTCCTGTCACCCCCCGAAATAACCGTCATTGATCTGACCAGCACACCGCAGTAGAGTACACGGATGAAACGGTTTATGGAAAAGGCCGGATACCCGCTAGTCCTCCTCGTGTCCGGACTTCTCGTTTTCGGCGTGGTTGCGGCCTTCGGCCACATTTCCATCGACGATCCTGCCTATGTATTCAACAATCCGTACCTGAGCAACCCGTTATCCGGGCACATCATCAAGCTTCTGTTCAAGCCCTACGCGAATATGGTCCGTCCGCTGGACAGCCTGGTCTACCTCGCGGAATTCAGGCTCTGGGGCTTTTCACCGGCCGGTTATCACCTGGTCAACCTCCTGCTGCACATCACCAATAGTATCCTCGTTTTCGTTATGCTCGGGTATTTTATCAAGGAGCGGTCCTACCGTTTTTTGGCTGCTCTCATCTTTCTGCTTCATCCCGTCCAGGCCGAGACCGCGGCATGGATCTCGGAGCAGAAAAGCACGCTCTCCACGCTGTTCCTGCTGCTCGCCATGACAGCGTACATCAGGTTCAGGCAGGAGCACTGGCGCACCGGCCTGCTGCTCACGTTCCTCTGCTTTGTTGCAGGCCTGCTGGTCAAACCGAATATCGTCATATTCCCGGTCCTGCTGGTGTGGTACGATTTCCTGTATACGGATCAGTCCCTCGTGAAGAACATCGCGGAGAAATATTATTTCTGGCTGCTCTCGCTTGCGACCGGGGTCCTGTACCTCCATTTTGTCCATAAAACGGGATTTACGACCGCGTCAGGCGGCGGCAGCCTGCATACCCAGGTCCTCACCACAATCACCACGTTCGCGGGTATTGCCCAGTATCCCCTTGCGATCGTGTTCCCTTTCTATATCCATCTGGTTGCATACCCGGACCATCCGGTGACCAGGGTTCTGTCGCCGCAGTTTCTGAGCAGTGCTTTTCTGCTGATGACGATTTTCCTGCTGACTTATGCTGCATACAGGAAAGGACACAAAACCCTCGTATTCTTCATTGGCTGGTATTATTTAAACTTCATGTTTGCAAGCGGCCTCATACCTATGGCTTACCAGGGGGCTGCCCGGTATCTCTATATCCCGCTGATCGGTCCCGCTGTCGTGTTCGTGCTGGGCATTCGATGGCTCGCACGATCGCTGCCCTCTGAGGGTATGCCCGGCGTTTCCGGACAAGAGGGTATCAGGGGCAGAACTGCCTGGGGCAGCATTCTTGCACGTGCCGGCATTGCCGGTGCCCTTATCCTCATGCTCGGTTCGTTTGTCGCCATCGACAGGGTCTCGATACGTGCCTGGAGAGACGATCTGACGTTCTGGAAGTATCAGGTATGGTCACAGCCTGAAAACGGAAGAGACCGGGCGTTTCTTGCAGATACGCTCGCCGGCAATCATGACATCGTTGCTGCCGAGGATCAGGCGCGGATGGCTGCGGCATTATCGCCGGACGATCCTGTCGTGTGGAGCAGGATATTTTCGGTATATTACAGTGCCGGTATGTACGACGCAGCGCAGTCAACCCTGGAACACCTGCACAGCGTGCTGCTCCAAAACTACGGACCCGTGGATCCTGAAGAAATCCCGGATTCCGGCACCGGGTATGATGTGAGAAACTACTATTTCCTTTTGTACAGTTCGTCTGCGGATCTTTCGTACCGTACATCCCGCTTCGCTGCAGCTGTGCAGTTCGGCACCAGGGCGCTTGCGTTACAGCCGGGTAATGAGCACGTGTTCGCCCTTACCGCGGACAGCCTTCTCCAGGAGCATAAACCCGGGGACGTCCTGCGGCTTGCCCGGGCTTTCATCAGGCTCCAGCCCGGCGCGTGGACCGGCTATCTGATGGAAGCGCTTGCTTTTGAACAGATGAGCGACCCGCAGGACGCGCTTCCGGCGTTTGATGAAGCCATAGCACGGTGCAGGAACAGTCAGCGGCGGCAGTTCATGATCCTGAAACGGCAGGAGATGGCTGACCGCCTGAAGCATCAATGAACCATCGGGAGGGGTGATGTTGTTCTTGCCGATTTTATCCTAACCCCGCCATCCCCGTCGGGGAGGGATCTGCTGTGGTGCTTCTATACATGGATGTTCCGGGTTACGTGTCTTTTTCAAATATACGGATAGTCCCGATATTGAGTGCTTTGTCGAAATGGCCGAACAGGTCGATATAGGGTGATGACGGCCTGAACGTTTTGATCGTTTGGTATCCTCTGTCCGACAACAGACGGTCTATGTGCCGGTTATAGTAACGCTCCCGCCGGTAAAAGTACGTTGTATACCATCCTTCCGAGACAAGGATCAGACGCGGATTGAATGTCCGTACCTGTTCGAGCAGCAGTGGTGACGGCTCTATCATCTGTGTCTCGTAATTTTCCCCCAGGTACAGCGTAAAGGGCGTTACGGACGACAATCTGACTACCCCTGAAGGACGGATGGACGCAAGCCATGCGCCTGCCTCACGGTATGTTGACAGCATGTTCTGGAAATTGGCAGAGGCGATCACGATGTCAAACAGCAGGAGTGCCGCAGCACCGTACTTCAGGAACCGGGTCGGGATCCCGGAAAGGACAGAGAGGGCAGCCGCAGCAGCAAGCATGATCATGAAGGGCATCATGGTCAGGTACAGGTGGGAAAAGATGACCTGCGATATGGATGCTGACGACGCGGTTGCAGCGATGAAATAAACCGCCGGATACGAGAGAAAGAGGACAAAGGTCCTGTTGTCCATGAACCTGCGGTATCCCGCAACGCCGGCGATAAAGAACAAAAAGACGCTGATGGACAGACAGAAGGGCAGCTGGATGAGGACCTGATAAACGAACCTCGTGTGCAGCCAGCCCAGCGTTGACAGGGACAATCCCTGCTGTGCAGACTCGGCACTGAAGTCCGCAAGAAAACCGCGGAGGTCCAGCACGGTATACGGTGAAGCCAGGAAAAAAACGACTGCGGCGATAGCAACGATCAGTACGGCCACGCCAGGCCGGTGCGTTCCCGGGTGTTTGCTCCGGTACACAAACACAGCGGCAAGAGGGGGCAGCAGTGCGAGAACGTCGTACTTGGTCGCCATGGCAAGCCCTGCACAGATGCCCGCCAGGACCATATCCCGTCTCCTCCCCTGGTCCGCGATCCGCAGGGCGAAAGAGAAGGCGAGCAGAACGAAAAAGGTCAGTGCTGTGTCGACCTTTGCCATGTGGGACATGTACAGGTGCAGGGGATTGAGGGCAACGATCAGGGCGGCGGCAAGTGCAGCGGGTTCCCGGTGAAACAGGCTTCTGCTGATACGGTAGGTCATGACGATGTTCAGGAGATCGAAGAACGAGGACTCGTATCGTGCAATCGTATACAGGACAGGGGACGTGCTGGTGAGCTGCCGGAGCAGGTCAGGATAGGGCGTTCCGGAGAGCGCACTGACGGTGTGGAAATACATCCAATACAGCAGTGCAGTCAGGTAATAGACAAAGGAACCGTATTTGAACACCTGCGGGTTTAAATTTCCGGTTTGGAGGATGTGCAGCGAAGGCATGACGACGAAGTATTCGTCGGCATTATAAAAGAACGGGAGCAGCCATTGATGATTCGTCCTGAGATACCAGGCGAGCACGAGGATGAGCAGCACGACAACGGAGTTTTTTCTCGATTTTAAAAAGTCAGGAGCCTGCATTATCTCCAGCTTGTTGCATACGTATTGTTTACCGTCCATCCATTTCTCCACCTACAGCACGGGGGCGATCCATGAACCGCCCCCGTGTACAAACGAAAAGTGTCTGTCGTTATATCAGCTGGAAGTGCGAGAGGTCGGCGAGTGCTCCCTGCGTGACGTCCTTCCAGACGACCTTGACCCGCATGCCTTCCTTGACGCTGCGCCAGTCTGTCCAGCCTTCGAGTACCCCCATGAGGAACGAGTCCGAGCCATCGAGCTTCACCGTGCAGCTGATGAACGGGTTGTCGACGGCTTTACCGCGCACGTCCGCGAGGCTCACGGTAAATGCATCGAGCCTGCCTTCCTGGCTTACCTCGACGACCTGGTCGATATCAATAAGGCATTTTCTGCAGTAGGTCGGTCCCGGGACATAGACCGTGCCGCATGTACCACACTTCCTTCCCAGGATCTTCCTGTCTTTCAATCCCTTCACGAACAGGCTCAAGGCGTCCGCTTCGATCTTGAACTGGTATGCTGTGAGATCCCACGTACTTTCTATGATCCGTGTTTCCTGCGTCATAATGCCTCCTATTTCTTTACGGGTGTTTTCCCGAGCACGGTAATCGTCACGAACTGGAACAGGCCTCCCCATCCGTGAGCCACGGCGTTTTCGATCTTCCTTTTTACCTGGTGCCCTCCCTCGGCAAGCCCCATGACCTGGAGTGCCGCTTCGCCGACCCTGACCATTGCAGACGCGCCGATCGCGTTGGTGCTCGTAACACCGCCGGACGGGTTGATCGGCAGCTCGCCATCGATAGCGTATCCGCCCTTGTCGAGTATTTTTGGCGCCATGCCTTCTTCGAAGAGACCGAGCCGTTCAGGCCACATGAGGTCCTGATGCGAGAACCCGGAGTAGACCTCAGCTACCTGGATATCCTTTCGCGGGTCTTTGATGCCCGCCATGGAGTACACCTTCTTTGCGGTGATCTTGCAGATCTGCTGCTCTGCAGGATCCGTAATCTGGCCCTCGATGAGGTTGCCGGTCGTGGCATCCGAGGTGCCCGAGCCAAGCCCCTTGACCCACGCAACCCGATCCGTCAGGCCGAATTTCTTCGCCTTTTCCTCGGAGACAAGGATCATTGCTATGGCGCCGCATGAGGTAGGGCAGGTGTGGCCGAAGCGCAGCGGGTAGGAAATGATCGGTGTGCCTGCAATATCCGCCTCGGTACAGCCCGGCTGCTGCAGGTGTGCATACGGATTTTTTGCTGCATTCGACCGCATCAGTGCAGCAACCCGGTCGATGTGCTCGATCCCGGCGTTGGCCCTGGTCAGGTAGGACATTGCCTGGAATGCTGCGCCGCCGGTCGATCCTCCACCGCCGAGGCCTGCGATGCCACGATCTGACGACGTGTCGGGACCGAAGTGAAACAGGGAGAACGCTTCCGGCAGCAGGATACCCATCAGGCCGACCTGGGAGTCGCCCTCGTCCTGTTTTTCCCATCCTATCGCCATGACGACATCGTACATCCCCGAGGCAACGTGGTAGTAGGCAGCCTGGTAAACCGATGCCCCGGTCGTCCCGCCAGTCGCGATCCGCATCACGGGCTTTCCGGAACCATTGAAGTGATCGCTCGCCCACAGGTGCGGCTGGTTCACACCTTCGAACGTGTGCATGTTGCCGACAACATAGGCGTCGATATGTTCGGGCTTAAGCTTTGTCTTGCCAAGTGCGTTATTGACTGCCGGCTGTATAAGCTCCGGTATGTTGATGTCCGGCCGTTTGCTGATGAACCTGCCGTTATAGCCGACGCTGATAATTGCAACGTTTCGTCCCATGATTACCTCCTTACGATAAACACAGTATTTAACTGGGCACCCGGTCCGTCCTGTGCATGGACAACGGCAGTCTTGGCACCCTTGATCTGGTTTTGTCCGGCTTCTTTCCTGAGCTGTGCGCTTGCTTCGGCGAGCCGTATCAGGCCGGTCGCATTGACAGGGTTGGCACCGAGCGGTCCGCCCGAGGGGTTGACCGGCAGTGTACCGGTGATAGCGCTTGCACCGCTCTTCACGACGTCCTTACCGCTGCCCGGCTTGAACAGTCCCAGTGCCTCTGTGAGCACGGGCTCTTCTGATGCGAAGTTCGTATGGATCTCCGCAAGATCAATTTCCTTCTTCGGATTCTTGATCCCGGCCATCTTGTATGCCTTCTTTGCGGCTGCAGTCAGGTGCTCCATCGCAAGCAGGTCCCGGTCACCGACATAGTACGTGTCCATGAAGTGGCCGACCCCGTCTATCCAGACGGGCTTGTCCGTGAACTTTTTTGCCGTCTTTTTCGAGGAGAGCACGACCGCACATGCGCCATCGGCGTAGGTGGATACGTGCGCCTCCCTGAGGGGCAGGTACAGGGGCCTGGAACCGAGGATCTTTTCGACCGAAGCGCCGGGGTCCTTGCGTGCAGCGAAGGGATTGTTGTTCGCGTTCCTGATGTTTTTCAGGGTCAGCTGCGCGAGGTCCTCGTCCGTAAACTTGTACTTTTTCATGTACGCGCCTGCCTGCAGTGCAGCGGTCGAGTAGAAGTTGATGATGCCGCGCGGCCGCTCGTAGGCCGGATCCATGGTGTACGACTGCGTCAGGGGTACCCTGAATTCAGAACCTGCCATACTGAACCCGATGACGAGTGCGGTGTTATACAGCCCCGTGAGTATACGCATGTATGCGTACAGCGCTGCGTTGAGGCCGTCTGCCTCCACCTTGGTCTCGTCTTTCATATAGGCGCCGATGCGCGGTACGGTGAATACCTCGGAAATGGTTCTGCCGTCCGTGAAATCATTGCTCGCGAGCACGAAGGTGTCGATATCGTCCTTGGTAATGCCCATGTCGTGATACAATGATTTGACGAGCTCATAGACCATCCGTTCCCGTGCTACCGGGCTGTCGATGGTATGTTTCGTTTGTTTATAACCGACTACTGCGACTCTCTCGTTCATACATGCCTCCTTTATAAAAATCGCCCGAGCGGGCTTAACCGTTCAAACACGCTTGTGTCAGGCAGGTTCGAAGTATGTCAGGTCGCCGTAGTCTCCCTGCGCTGTCTCTTTCCACACGGCTTTTACCTTCATGCCAGTTTTTATCGTGCCCTGCGACGGCGCCTTGACGATGGCGGAAACGAGGCTTGAGGCCCCGGTGAGTTTGATAAGGCCGATGATGTAGGGCTGCTGTGCATCGAGGATTTCTCCGTTGACGATATTGACGTGCGCAATAGTGAAGTGCTTCAGGACGCCTGTTTGACCGACTTCCACCATCGTGTCGATGGGTTTGTGGCAGGAACTGCAGACCGTGCGCGGTGGTACGTAGACCCGCTTGCAGGCCGGGCATTTGACGCCCAGTATCTTTTTCTCCTTGAACCCGTTGAGGTACTGTTCCAGTGCGTGACCGACCCTGTTCTTGTACGTAAACGTAATCGGGACCGAAGCCCGAACGATATCACCCGGCATAGAGACCTCCTTTTTTAGGGACATACATAATTTTAACACGCAATGCAAGAAATTTGATTATTAAATCAACGGGTAACCTATGGAAGCGGACACGAGGCAGAGGAAAGGAGATGATTAAAAAATACGGGATGTGACAGGCATTTTGTGCAGGCTTTTTTTAACCGGAATGCCGGATTCACAGGGGACACCGACAGACCACAGACCGCATCCGTAGATAAAGATATGATAGTTCTTGTTGCAGGAATACAGTGATTTTGCAACCTTGCGGTAGCAGGCCTCTTTGTCATGGCCATGGTCAAGGGTCACTGCCCGGTGACGGTCTCGGGCACTGCGCCTGACAGGTCAGCCTGCCCTGAGCATCTCCTGGTTTTTTCGGGTCCCGGAAAAAACGCACACAGACAGTGTGGCTTACCATCCCCTGCCTGTGTGGGACATTCGCACGCCGCAGTTAGAGATAGATCGTGCCGTGCCTGCTATGCTTTCTTCTTCCTGGAAACAGAGGCAAGGACGACCACTATAACAACAGCGGCAACTGCAAGTATGAGCAGTATGTCGGACGTACTCATCTTGCCTGTTGTTGCTGTGGCTGGTGTTTCCGGCGTTTCCGCAAGACCTGCCGATGGAGATACGGTCTGTTGAGTCATCGACGGAGCAGTTGCTGGCGCAGCTGCTTCCGGCTCCCGGGCTATAACCTCGAGTTGCTCTTCTTCAGCGGGCTCCAGTGCACCGGACAACTCTTCCTGAGCTTCTTCTTCGGGTCCCACAGTTGAAACAACAACAGATTCAGCATCCGGCGAAATTTCCGGTTTTTGTTCTGCCGGCTTCATAACTTCCCCGGCAGCAGTTATCGGTGTTTGTACGCGTTGTTCTTCTGCCAGGGTACGCGCAGACAGGTCGGTGCTTGTTGATGATTGAGTTTCTGCAAGCCCTTCATATCCCTGAATCATGGTATATGCGGGCAGCGGGATGATCTCGTAGTCAGGTAGTTCTATGATCGGCAGTTCCTCTTTCAAAGGGAACGCTGCTGCAGGGTGGCATGCAACAACAACTGCGAACGTCAGAAAGATCGCCGCAAAAGACAAAAACTTCGTCGTCTTCATGGTAACCTCCTTCATTCCATACATAACTTAGAGTCTGTTTTTGAAGTAATCAAGCAAATAAAACAGGGAAAGACTGCAGGCACTTCGTGATTGCGGTAATGCCTTGGAGGCAAACGCAAAATGGGTAGTAACGTATTGATATTTATAGCGAATTAAACCTCGTACTGGTACAAAAACTGCTCAACAGCATTTGCCTATGGATTGGCCTGAACACCTGACCGGATTAAAACAGAAATCCCAGCGAGAGCTGAAAGGTTATGAGGCTGAGGTAGGTTTTCTGGAGGATAATCCCTTCGTACTTGATAACCGGACCGAAGAAGAATGTGGATGTGGCCATCAGGTCGATGCCTGCCCCTACGTTGAACCCGAGCCCCGCATCGCCGGCGGGTTTTGTTACGCCGGATGAGGGCTCTGGAACACCTGAGAAATCAGCAACATCGACATTCAGTCC
>JAJYLM010000096.1 GCA_021787655.1 bacterium | reverse complement strand
CGGAAAAGGCTGGAGGGCGAAAGACGTGATCGACGCGTGCATCACGTACAAGGCCATTTACTTCGGTGCGACGGGCGGTGCGGGTGCGCTCATAGCGCGGGCAATAAAAAAGGCAGACATCATTGCTTACGAGGATCTCGGTCCCGAGGCTGTCCGCAGGATTGAAGTCGTGGATTTTCCTGCAATCGTGATCAACGATGCCGCCGGCAACGATCTCTATGTCAAAGGCGTGGAACAGTACAAACAAACGGTATGAAAAATTCAAAACTCAATATTCAAAATTGAAGATTTGAACGTGAGAATCGGGAAAATCAAAATCCAAATAAAAGTTTAAGAACCCAACTATTTTAATAGAGGAGAACACTTTATGAAAAAGAACGTTTATGAATTGAAATACAGGTACCACACAGGTACCGTGGCGTGGATACTTCACCGGTTGTCCGGTCTTGCCCTGGTCCTGTATCTCGTCCTGCATATCTGGGTTATCAGCAACCTGAATAGCCCGGAAGGCTTTAACAAGGTTATGGCTTTTCTTAATCAACCGCTCTTTAAACTGCTGGAACTCGGGTTGTGGGGCGTTATCATTTACCATGCAATAAACGGACTGAGGATAATCCTTGTCGATTTCTTCGGAGGCTCGAAGAGCCAGAAAAAGATATTCTGGGGCGTCGTCGTTGTCGGCATCATTGTGTTTATAGCGGGTGCAGTCCCCTTTATCGGAAACATAAAATAGGAGTATAGACATGAATATAAAATTTGTTACAGGCGATTCGGGTACGAAGCGGTGGTTTTTCCAGAGGATTACGGGCATTTTCCTCGTGGTACTCCTGCTCGTCCATTTCACCATTATGCATTTCATCGGTACGGGCGAAACGAACTACCAGACGGTGGCCTCGAGGCTCACCTCGCCGCTGTGGAAGACCTTTGATCTGGGGTTCCTTGTCTTTGCTCTGTATCACGGGTTGGCGGGTTTATGGGTCGTTGTTGATGATTATGTGCACAACGACGGGTGGAGAATATTCATCTACTCGCTCATCGTGCTCGGCGGAGCCCTGTTGCTGGTGCTCGGGGCGCTCACGATCATCACGTTTTCACCCCAGATGTTGACAGTAAAAATGTAAGGAGAATATACATGGCAATAAACATTGAAACACATTATCATGATGTACTGGTCATCGGTGCTGGTCTTGCCGGTACGATGGCAGCATTGAAGGTTGCGCCGATAGCCGATGTTGCAGTATTGACCAAGGTTTTTCCGACCCGGTCACATTCGACAACGGCACAGGGAGGTATGGCGGCAGCATTGAATAACAACAAATCCCAGGGTGAAGATGCATGGGAACTCCACATGTTCGATACGGTAAAAGGCAGCGATTATTTAGGGGATCAGGACGCAATAGAAACCCTTGCCAAAGATGCCATTGAAGTTGTGTATGAACTTGAACACATGGGCACGCCTTTTTCGCGCATGCCAGATGGCAAGATAGCCCAGAGGCCGTTCGGCGGACATTCGAGACCGAGAATAGCATACTCTGCAGACAGGACAGGACACGTTGCTCTCCATACCCTGTATGAGCAAAGTCTGAAGGAAAAGGTGAAGTATTATCCGGAGTTCTTTGTGACAAAGCTGATCCTGGAAAACAATACGGCGAAAGGCGTCGTTGCAGTGGAATTAAGGACCGGAACCGTGCACGTGTTTACATCGAAGGCTGTCATGATTGCAACCGGGGGCGGAGGCCGCATATACAGGATTTCTTCCAATGCCCATGAATCAACCGGTGATGCACTTTCCATGCTTTACAGGGAGGGATTACCCCTTATGGACATGGAGTTTACCCAGTTCCATCCAACAGGCATCTATCCGCTCGGTATCCTGATTACGGAAGGCGTGCGGGGTGAAGGCGGATATCTTGTCAACAGCAAAGGTGAACGGTTCATGGAGAAGTATGCACCTGATATGAAGGACCTCGCACCGAGGGATATTACATCGAGGGCCATCTACACCGAAATCCAGGAAGGCAGGGGGGTAGGACCGAAGAAAGACCACGTCCTGCTGCAGATACACCATATCGGCAGGGAAAAGATACTGGAAAGGCTGCCAGAGATTTATAAATTCGCCATCACCTATGCAGGCGTCGACTGTACAAAAGAACCCATTCCCGTAGCGCCGACAGCGCATTACTTTATGGGTGGTATACCGACAGATTCGCACAGCAATGTCATTCGGGATGAAAAGAGTACGCCGGTTGTGGGGCTGTACGCAGGCGGCGAAGCTGCCTGTGAATCCGTGCATGGCGCAAACAGACTCGGAGCAAACTCGCTTGTGGATACCACCGTATTCGGCAGGCGCGCCGGCAAGCACATGTACGATTTTGTCCAGCAGGCAGACAGGCCGGTTGTACCAAAAGACTCTGCTGAAAGTACTGTAAAAATGGTTGAATGGCTTTTAAGCGGCAAGGGTAAGGAAAACGTATCAAAGCTGCGTGAAGATATGCAGTCGCTGCTCTGGGAGACTGCCGCTGTTTTCCGTGAGGAAAAGCTCTTGAAGAAAGGCTTGAAGGATATAAAGGACTTACAGGAGCGGTATAAGAATATCGGCATGAGCGATACCGGAAAAAACTTTAACATGCAGCTCAAGGACGCAATAGAGCTTGGCAATATGCTCGAGTATGCAGAGGTCGTTCTCGCATCTGCGGATTTCAGAAAGGAGAGCCGCGGTGCCCATTCAAGAACGGATTATCCGAAACGCGATGACGTGAAATTCCTCAAGCACACGCTGGCCGCAAAGGGCAAGGACGGAAGGCCTGAGATGAAACAAAAGGCTGTTTCCATTACCAGGTATCAACCGCAAGAAAGAAAGTACTGAGGAGGAAGAACAGTGAAGATAACATTCAAGATTCAGAAATTTAGCCCTGAGAATGATTCAAAGCCGTCCTACAAAGAGTACACGGTGGAAGCACAACCGAACTCAACGATACTTGACTGCCTGAATGATATACGGTGGCATTATGATGAAACGCTCTCGTTCAGAAGATCCTGCGGTCACGCCATCTGCGGTTCCTGTGCCATGAACATCAACGGCAAGAACGGTCTTGCCTGCCAGACGCACGTGCAGGACCTCAAGCCGGGAACGATCACGGTACGGCCGCTCCCGTCATTCCCGGTTATCAAGGACCTGGTCGTTGACCTCGATAAATTCTATGAAAAATTCAATAAGATCAAGCCGTATCTCATCAATGACGGCCCCGTGCCGGAGAAGGAAAGACTGCAGTCTCCGGAACAGCAAAAACTCATAGAAGAATCAACGACCTGTATTCTCTGCGCTGCGTGTACTTCCTCATGCCCGTCGTTCTGGGCCGATGACGAATATCTCGGTCCTTCAGCATTGTTGAAGGCATACCGGTACATCTTCGATACCCGGGATACCGCTGCGGAAGAACGGCTGAGCGTTGTGAATGACAAGCATGGCGTTTTCAGGTGCCATACCATATTTAACTGTAATGAGGCCTGTCCGAAAGAGATCAATATCACGAACCACATTGCGAAGCTCAAGACGGCCCTCGTGACAACAAAGTTATAAGGAAAAGAGGTAACCATGAATATACATGAATATCAGGCGAAAGAATTAATGACGAAGTTCGGTGTACCCGTTCCGAAGGGCAAGGCCGCATTCTCAGCCGATGAGGCGTATGCGGCGGCGCAGCAGCTCGGGGTGAGCAAGTTCGTCGTCAAGGCACAGATCCATGCCGGCGGCAGAGGCAAGGGCGGCGGTGTGAAGCTCGTCAACACGCCGGATGAAGTGAAAGAGGTCGCGTCGAAGATGATCGGCATGACCCTCGTCACCCATCAGACGGGACCCGAGGGCAAGGTCGTCAAGAAGGTCTACGTCGAAGAGGCCGGTGCAATCGCCAAGGAACTCTACCTCGGAATGATCATCGACAGGACCTCCAAACAGATCGTGGTCATGGCGAGTACGGAAGGCGGCATGGAGATCGAAGAGGTGGCATCAAAAACGCCGGAGAAGATCATTAAGGAGTTTATTGATCCCGTTGCCGGTATTCAGGACTTCTACGGAAGGAAGGTCGCCTACAAGCTGGGACTCAGCGGCGACCTGGTCGGCAAATTTGCGAAGTTCGTCAAAGCCCTCTACAGGATGTTCGTTGAACTCGATTGCAGCCTCGTTGAGATAAATCCGCTTGTCCTGACCAGGGACAACAACATCTTTGCACTCGATGCAAAGATCAATTTTGACGACAACGCACTGTTCCGGCACAAGGATATCGAAGCCCTCCGGGACGTCAACGAAGAAGATGCGAAAGAACTTGATGCAAAATCCCACGGCCTGAGCTATGTAAGCCTGAACGGTAATATCGGCTGCATGGTGAATGGGGCCGGGCTTGCGATGTCGACCATGGACATCATCAAGTTTTACGGCGGAGAGCCGGCAAACTTCCTCGATGTCGGCGGCGGAGCGTCGAAAGAACAGGTGACACACGCATTCAAGATCATTCTGTCCGACGAAAAGGTCAAAGGTATTCTGGTGAATATTTTTGGCGGTATCATGAAGTGTGATGTGATTGCAGCAGGTGTCATTGCTGCTGCAAAAGAGGTAAACATTAACGTACCTCTCGTGGTCAGGCTGGAAGGTACGAACGTTGAACTCGGCAAAAAAATGCTTGATGAATCGGGGCTGAATCTGATAACAGCCTCGGGGATGGCAGATGCTGCCGAGAAAGTGGTCAAGGCTGTACGAGGTGAGAAATGAGTATATTTGTCAATAAACAAACGAAAGTCATTGTGCAGGGGATAACCGGCAAGGACGGTATGTTCCATACCCTGCAGTGCAGGGACTATGGGACCAGGATTGTCGGCGGTGTGACGCCGGGCAAGGGCGGGAGCAACGTAGAAGGTATCCCCGTGTTCAATACCGTTGCCGAGGCTGTGGCAGCGACCAAACCGAATGCGTCCATGATCTTTGTTCCGCCTCCCTTTGCAGCGGATGCCATTATGGAAGCTGCCGATGCAGGCATCGAACTCGTCGTCTGTATTACCGAGGGAATTCCGACCCTTGATATGCTGAAAGTTTCTTCGTATCTTAAGGGAAAGAAGACCAGGCTCATCGGTCCGAACTGTCCGGGCATCATTACCCCGGGTGAAGCAAAACTGGGGATCATGCCGGCGAAGATTCATAACCCCGGGACCGTGGGTATTATCTCACGGAGCGGAACACTGACGTATGAAGCCGTGTACCAGCTGACCGTCCTCGGACTTGGACAATCGACTGCCATTGGTATCGGCGGCGACCCGATTATCGGGACCAATTTTATCGATGCACTCGAGGCGTTCAACAACGACCCGAAGACAGAAGCGATCATTATGATTGGCGAGATTGGCGGCACTGCGGAAGACGATGCGGCGCAGTACATCAAGAAATATGTGAAGAAACCGGTTGTTGCCTTTATCGCAGGCCAGACAGCACCCAAGGGAAAGAGAATGGGACATGCAGGGGCGATCATAACCGGCGGCAAGACAACCGCCCAGGATAAGATTGAGACCCTTGAGTCGGTCGGTATCAAGGTTTCAAGAAGTCCCGCTGAGATTGGACAGACCATGTACGATCTGCTGAAGAAGGTCAAGGCCAGAAAGAAGTCTTCGTCAGCGAAGGCGAAAAAGAAGGCGAAGCCTGCCGGTAAAAAAGTGAAGACCGGTAAAAAAGCAAAAAAAAGATAAACAGAAAGGGGAACAATAAATGGCTGAAACGCAGGCTGCTGAAACCAAACAGCAACAAAAGCACAAAATAAAAATTATAGAAGAACGGTGTAAGGGGTGCGAAATATGTGTAGTTTACTGCCCTGAAGACGTTCTCGTGATGAAAGATCTTGTAGTATCTGTCGCCAATCTGGACAAGTGCACGGGATGTATGAGGTGTGAACTGTTCTGTCCGGATTTCGCTATCTATGTGGATCTGCCGGAAAAATCTTAACAGACATATCTTTTGAGAAACCTTGAGGAGGAACAATGGAGAAAAAGGCATTACTGATATCGGGCAACGAAGCGTGTGTTGAAGGTGCGCTGTATGCCGGAATTCAATTCTATGCGGGATATCCGATAACACCGTCGTCCGAAATACCGGAAGGACTTTCAAGAAAGCTGCCGAAGTACGGCGGCGTCATGATACAGATGGAAGACGAGATCGCGGCAATGGCAGCGGTCATCGGTGCTTCACTCACAGGAAAGAAGGCAATGACTGCAACGAGCGGTCCTGGCTTTTCCTTAAAGCAGGAAAACCTCGGATTTGCTTCATTCAACGAGATCCCCTGTGTGATCGTGAACGTTATGCGGGGAGGACCGAGCACCGGAGCACCCACAGGTCCGTCGCAGGGAGACGTGATGCAGGCGCGGTGGGGTACCCACGGGGATCACCCGATCATCGCTCTTGCGCCGAATTCCATTCCCGAGATCTTTTCGGAAACGGTCCGTGCATTCAACATCACGGAAAAGTACAGAATACCGGTTATCCTGCTGCTCGACGAGATCATAGCCCACATGAGAGAGAGGATCATTTTCCCGGAGAAAGGTGAACTCGAAGTCGTGGACAGACTCAAGCCGACCGTTCCACCGGAACAATACAAACCGTTCGATATTGCGAATTCACCCCTGCCGCTGGTGCCTCCGATGGCAGCATACGGGACAGGATACAGGTTCCACGTGACCGGTCTTAACCACAGGACAGATGGTTTTCCGACAAACAACGGGGATCTGATAGAAAAAGAACTGCACCGGATCATGGAGAAGGTTGACCTGTACAAGAAGGACATCTTCAAGACGGAATCCTATATGCTCGATGATGCCGAGGTCGGTATTGTTGCCTACGGTTCATCGGCACGTGCAGCGAAATATGCGGTCAACGCGCTGAGGGAACAGGGCATCAAAGCCGGAATGCTCAGGTACATTACGATCTGGCCGTTCGATGATGCAGCTATCGAAAAGCTTGCACAGAAGGTCAAGTTCCTCCTCGTCCCCGAGCTCAATTTCGGCCAGCTCATCCTGGAAGTGGAACGGGCTGCACATGGCAGGACAAAGGTCTACGGTGTCAACAGGGTGAACATAGAGATCATTCATCCGCACGACATAATCGAAAAAGTAAAGGAGCTGATCCATGGCATTTGAATATGAAAAATACATACGAAAAGGTACACTTCCCCATATATGGTGTCCGGGATGCGGTCACGGCATCGTCATGAAATCGCTGCTCAGGGCAATCGACAGCCTGAAGCTGGAGAAGAACGACATTGCCGTTGTTTCCGGTATCGGCTGCGCCTCGAGGCTTCCCGGGTATCTTGACATGAACACCCTGCATACGACGCACGGACGTGCACTTGCATTTGCAACCGGCATCAGACTATCAAATCCAAAGCTCAAGGTCATCGTGGTAAGCGGTGACGGAGATGCTGCGGCGATCGGCGGCAACCATTTTATCCACGCGGCACGGCGCAATATCGAGATAACCCTGCTCGTGTTCAACAATTCGATCTACGGTATGACGGGCGGTCAGGTAGCGCCGACGACACCGATCGGGGCGATTGCGACCACGATGCCGTACGGAAATATCGACCCGCCCTTCGACATCGTCAAACTTGCAGAGGGTGCAGGGGCGACGTTTGTCGCACGGACCACATCGTACCATACGGCACAGACGGAGCAGCTGATCAAACAGGCGATCATGCACAAGGGATTCTCGGTGATTGACATCATCGATGCATGTCCGGTACAATTCGGCAGGAGGAACAAGCCCAAGGAGGCACCCG
>JAJYLM010000095.1 GCA_021787655.1 bacterium | reverse complement strand
TGAATCGGGGTTTACGGCGTCCAATGTACCCGATGTCGGAACAAGGGTCAATGCTACTGATAGCGGCGGGGCAGTCGTCGATGATGTAGTACTGCTGCTGCCGCACCCAACCCCTGCAAACAGCACGACGAGAGCAGCACACGCAAATGCACAACGCCTGAGTCTGTAATAGTTCATATTCCTGTCCTGATTTTTATCGCTTATCCTTCTGCATTGTCAATGGATAATCATCCCGAACCTGTTCCATCGAACACGATAGGTTTTGGGGTTCCAGGAAAAATAGATAATTTCTGCCTGTCCGAGAATCAAGTCCCGCTTTACAAACCCCCAGAACCTCGAATCGTTGGAAAAATCCCTGTTATCGCCCATCATAAAGTAATCGCCCTTGGGTACGACAATGGGTCCGAAGTTGTCCCGCGGAGACTCAGTAGCAGGCAGCACCTCGGGATCCCCGTGATATGCGTACGGCTCTTTCAATGCCGTGCCGTTGATATACACTTGTTTGTTCACAATCTGTACTTTGTCGCCCGGCCGGCCGATGACCCGCTTAATAAAATCGATGCTTTCGTCCCGTGGATATTCAAAAACGACCACATCCTTTTGCTTAGGTGAGCGCAGAGGAAGCACCACATCATTAGTGAAAGGTATGTGCGTGCCATAGATAAACTTATTGACGAGGATATGGTCCCCGACCAACAAGGTCGGTTCCATCGAACCTGAAGGAATCTTGAATGCCTGTATGATAAATGCCCTGATAATGAGGGCGAGTATGATCGCCGTTGCGAAGGCTTCAACATATTCTCTCACAATACCTTTTTTCTTCTTTTCATTGGCCATTTTTTTCACCTGATTTCTGCAAGGACTAATTTCTGCCTGTCCCGGCGCTTTTTGTTAAATTCTGCGGATTCTCTTTGTCCGACTCCCATCTCAATGGGTTGTTTATGATGTATTCCCTGGTTTCTGTCAATTCTTTTTCGTTGCGGATCACATGCTCGTAATAATTGCGCTGCCAAACGGGAATTCCCGGGGTATTCCGGCAAACGTTAATTTGTTCTGTAGTCGTGGCCTTGAAGAGACGGATTATTGTTGGCAGCGAACCAGGGGTTGGCTTTCCGAATTCCTCTCTCGTAGGGGCACGTTGCAACGTGCCCCTACCTTGAAGAATGATAATCTTCGCTTGAAAATCCAACACGTCCCCTGCTCTAATCCATCTTCAGCACGGACAGGAAAGCCTCCTGCGGTATGTTGATGACACCGACCTGTTTCATCCTCTTCTTGCCCTCTTTTTGACGTTCGAGCAGCTTTCTCTTCCGGGTAATGTCACCGCCGTAGCACTTGGCAAGAACGTCTTTACGCATGGCTTTCACGCTCTCTTTTGCGATGACCCTGGAGCCTAAGGCAGCCTGGATGTTCACCTCGAAGAGCTGCCGCGGGATGACCTTTCTGAGTTTTTCGGTAAGCGCCCGTCCGCGGTAATAGGCATCGTCCTTATGCACGATGAGGGAAAGCGCATCGACCGCGTCTCCGTTGATGAGGATATTCAGTCTGGTAAGATCCGAAGCCTTATAATCGAGGAACTCGTACTCCATGGAAGCATAGCCTCTCGACAGTGATTTCAGTTTGTCGTAAAAGTCGCTGATCATTTCGGAAAGCGGCAGTTCGTAGATGATCATGACCTTGTTCTGGGTAAGGTACTTCATTTCCCTCTGGGTGCCCCGTTTGTCCTCGCACAATTTCAGCACAGCTCCGACGTACTCAGACGGTATATGGATTGTCACCAGGACGTAGGGCTCCTCGATACGCTGAACGGACCTGCCCTCCGGGAAGTTTGCAGGGTTATCGACCGACAACATCTCTCCGTCCTGCATATAAATGTGATACGCGACAGTCGGAGCAGTGGAGATGAGTTCAAGGGCGTATTCCCGCTCAAGCCTTTCCTGGATGATCTCCTTATGGAGAAGTCCGAGAAAACCACACCGAAACCCGAAGCCGAGGGCGGTCGAGGTTTCCGGTTCATATGTAAAAGAAGAATCGTTAAGGATAAGCTTTTCAATGGCCGCCTTCAGCGGTTCATACTGGTTGTTCTCGACCGGGTACAACCCGGCAAAGACCAGCGGCTTGATATGCTTGAATCCCGGCAGCGCCGTAGTCGCAGGATTATGATCCAGGGTTATGGTATCGCCGATCATGGTTTCGTGGAGGTCTTTGATCCCGGCTATGATAACACCCACCTCACCTGCAGAAAGTGTCTTCACCTCCCGCACCATGGGCGCAACAATACCGAGGTTCGTTACCTCATAGCTGCGGCCGGTCGATAACATGCGAATCCTGTCCCCGATCTTTACGGATCCGTCGAACAAGCGGACAACCATGATGACCCCCTGATAGCTGTCGTACCAGCTGTCGAACAGCAGGGCGCTCAGCGGGGCCGCTGGATCGCCTTTCGGCGGCGGTATGATATTTACTACGGCCTCCAGTATTTCGTCGATGCCGACACCTTCCTTCGCACTCGCAAGGATGGCACCGGAAGCATCGATGCCGATAATATCCTCAATTTCTTTCCTGACGCGTTCCGGTTCGGCACCAGGCAGATCGATCTTGTTGATGACGGGAATAAGCTCGAGGTTGTTGTCGATGGCGAGGTAGGCGTTCGCAAGGGTCTGCGCCTCGACTCCCTGCGTTGCATCGACGACGAGCAACGCACCCTCGCAGGCGGCGAGGCTCCGCGAGACTTCATATGAGAAATCGACGTGCCCGGGTGTATCGATCAGGTTGAAGATAAAATCCTCCCCGGATTTCGTATGATAATCGATGCGTACAGGCGAGGCTTTTATGGTAATACCCCGTTCCCGTTCAAGGTCCATCTGATCGAGGAACTGATCCTTTTTCTCTCGTATTGTCAGGACGCCGGTCTGCTCGAGGATCCTGTCAGCAAGCGTGGACTTGCCATGATCGATATGTGCTATGATGGAAAAATTCCGTATGTTTGCAATACCCATTGCTCTGTATTTTTTCTCCTGTTCTTCAGTATTCAACCCTCATTAAACACAGCCCCCGAGCCGGTGCTCTGGAGCGAGTCCACTTTTTCAGCCCCGGTTCCAGGTGCAGCTTTATGTCCCCGGGTTTCATCTCTCCCTTCCCAACTTCAAGCAATGCTGCAACCATATATCTCACCATGTGCATGAGGAAGCTATTTGCTTTAACAGTTATATAGAAAAAGTCATCCTTTTTCTCTATATCAAGCTTCATGATCTTTTTCATCGACGGGTTATACCTCGGGTCTGATACCCCTTCTTCCCGATCAGCGCTCACCTGTTCAGGAACGTCCTGTTCATCATCGACTGTACTCCGGCCTCTCCCGGTTCTGCAGGTAAACCCGGAAAAATCGTGGACCCCGGTAAAATAACCGGCTGCCTCCGCCATTGCGTCTGCATCCAGGCTGAACGGAACTTGATAGCTGTAGAGCCGCATAACCGCGGTCCTGAACTTGTGGTTATATATTACATACCGGTATTCACGTGCCGTTGCATCCCTGCGCGCATTGAATTCGGGAGCAACCTCTTCTGCCGATCGTACAACGATATCGCGCGGCACCTGTGCATTGATTGCAAATGGAAACCGCTCCACCGGCAAACCCGAGGCCGTATGAAAATGAGCAACCTGTCCCTGTGCATGAACCCCTGCATCCGTCCTGCCTGCGCCGATGAGGCTGACATCTGCCTGTGTTATTCTCTCAAGTGCTTCTCTCAGAATGCCCTGGATTGTCAGAAGCCTTGTCCGCGTACCCGAAGGACCGTCCACCCGGCGTCCGGGAGTTCTCAATTGCTGATCCTGCCAGCCGTTGTAGTTTGTTCCGTCATACTCGATGGTCAGTTTTATATTTCGCATGTTAAAAGGAAATCAAACGTCCGTGCAAAGGAAAAAAATAACCGCCTTCAACGCGCCGGCGGGTACGACTCATGGATAAACTCAGAATTCGAATCCGAATGCACCGATGATGTACTGTGTAGAAAAGTCAAAGCCCGTCGTTTTGCTGTGAAAGTCGTTGACCATATCCTGTCCGACCCTGATGTCAATGTACACATGGTCAATCCCGTATTCGGTACGCAGGTTGCCGACATGCCTCATATCAATCGGGTCCAGCAAAATATGTATGCCGCCTATCCAGTTATATCCGTACCGGTATCCGCTGACTATCTTTCCGCCGCCGGTTGCAATCTGATAAAATCCCGTCGCTACGCCCCCAGCCCCAACGTAGGGATAGATGACCTGATCGTCGGTCAACCGGAGCTGGAGAACAGCATCGAGTCTGGCTGGGTAAACCATGAGTGTATAGTCCTGTCCAACACCCTGAGCGTACATGGTGTGCTTCCCGTAAACGAAGCCGAGTGTACCGTCGATTCCTACACAATGGTAGAACAGCACACCGCCATTGATCTGGTAGACAGGTATATAACTACTCTTATAAAAAGACTGAAGCACAGGGTCTTTGGTAAAATGAAGCGCACCGGCACCCAGGGTCAGTTCATAGTGGATGTTTTCCGAAGCATGTGCAGGTATCCAGCTAAACGCTGTTATAAGGACTGCTGCCAGAATGCCCTTGATTCCTACCCTTAAGACAAGAGCCGTCTCTGTTTTTTTGCCCCGGACTACCCGCCGGGACATCACTCCTGATAACCCCTTAAGCATATGTATGTCTCCTCATCATCACAACGAATATAAGAACAATAATCAAAATGGAAGCGAACAGAACGGATAACTTTAGAAGAAGGGTTCCATACAGCACTACCATGCTTCCAAATACAAACGGCTTGAGAAGGACCCGGATGATCGCCCGTAACGCATCATGACCGGCAATGAAGTGGGCCAGCGGCGGACTGAGTTCGTAGTAGGTTTTCACAAACCACCGCCCTGCGTCACTCTTCAACAATATCTTGTTCCGGAACTGCCGAAGCACCCAGACATCGAAATCGTCGTACGATCCATATGCTGCCGTTGCAATGAAGCAGTTTCCCTTCTGGCCTGCAAGGTCTGAGGGACTCGGTATATAGACGGGTACAACGGTTACCGTGTTACTCAAACCGCTGGTATTACCAGCCTGGTCATAGGTAATGAGGCCGATGGCGTACGGCGTGCCGTTGACTAGCCCGCCGAGCGTATATGACACGTTGTTGCCTGCATCAGCCTTGGTCGACGGCAGACTGGTAATGTCAAACGGCGATGTCGCATAGTATACCTCATAACCGCCGACGTAGAGGGAAGGACTCGCAGTCCAGTTCAGAAGTGCCTTGCTGTCGTTCGGCGTTGCTGTAAGGTTGGTCGCCGGCTGCGGGGGTACGGTCAACAGAATTATACTGGTGACCCCATAGGCGGTTAAGCTGGACGTCTTGACATATATGTAGATAGTGTAGGGGCCGTTTGCACCACCGGCAAGGTTGATGAGGTCTGAAGCATAGATCGCCGTCGTCATCGTCTGGCCTGCGGTCACAGAGCCGCTGTCTCCGGGTATCGGTGTTCCACTGCCCATGACGCCATTACCGCCTATCTCTACTTCATAGGTTCCCGACATGGTTGAAGACCATGTAATGGTGGATACGTTGTTGTTCGAATCGTTGATTGCCGACGGGGTTGTTGATAGTATATTAACGACATTGGCGAGTTGATAGACCATGTTATTTGCATAGTCCGTGACATACGCGGTGGGACCGTTGGATGTTATGTAAGCCTGTTCAATGTTTGGAATGTTTGGATTTGAACTAAAGGGAAAATTGCTTAAAACAGAGTTGTCGGATACATTGATATAGGTTATTCCTCCGGCGGGCGAGTTCAAAACCATGAGTGTCGAGTTATCCGGTGTCAACACAAGGCCGTTCGGACGACCACCTGCTGGCAGTGTAGATATCGTTTGCGACACGGCATTGGTGGATGTATTGATGACCGAGATCGTGTTATTAGCTGCATTCGCTACATACAGGGTCGAGGAGTTGGGCACCAGCGCAAGGGCATCAGGATATGAAAATGAGGACGAGGTCACGGTCAACATCACGCCGTAGGTATTTGCAACATTATAACCATACCGAAATACTGTAACAGTATTTGAAGTGCTGTTTGCAACATAGACATATGTCCCGTTTGCATTTGCTGCAATAGCGATAGGGCCGCCTCCCATCGAATTTACTGTAGACGCAGATGCTGAACCGACAGGAAAATAAGACCACGAGTTGCTGCTGTAATTCGTTACAAACACCTGGTTATCCGCTATGTTAATACCAATGGGTCCGCTCCCGACAGAAATCGTGGACGTCGTGAAATTAGTGGAATTGTTCAGGCTCACGGCATAAACTGTACTATTGGAGCCGCTGTTTCCGTAACCCGTAATGTAGGCATATGAACCGTCCGGCGTAACAGTAACCATGGACGGGTTTGTTCCTGCATATATACTCGTGTTCAGAAGCGTGAAGTTTGAGAGATTAATAATGTCGATCTTACCGGTCAGGCTTTCGGCAACGACAGCATACGTTCCGTTCCCTGAAATACCGTAAGGACCGCTGCCTACCGTTAAGGAAGCAACCGGAGTACCCGGATATGACGCATATACACTGGTCACAGCGGTGACTGAATAACTGATCGTCAGCAGGAACAACAGGACAAGTATCATACCGGACTGACGGTAAATGACGTCCGTCAGCCACGCTCCGTATCCCGAACCTGAATGACAAACAGAACGGGGCAGCGCCCCGTTCTCATGTCTTTTGTTGATCACAATAGTTGGTCCTTTATCATCTGCTCTGCAATCTGGATTGCATTGAGCGCAGCGCCTTTTTTGAGCTGATCGCCGACCACCCAGAAATTCAGGCCGTTTTCAACAGAATCATCTTCGCGGATCCTGCCGACAAAACAATCGTCCTGGCCTGCTATAAACAGCGGCATCGGATATTTTTTGTGCTCAGGATCGTCTTCCACCTGTACTCCGGGAAATGCGTTAATCAGCTCCCTCGCCTTCTGCCTGGTTATCTTTTTTTCGGTCTGGATATTGACGGCAACCGAATGCGCCCTGAATACCGGCACCCTGACGGTTGTCGGAGAAACCTTTATGGTCTGATCGTTCAATATTTTCCGCGATTCATTGATAAGCTTCATCTCTTCTTTTGTATACCCGTTTTCGAGAAAAACATCAATATGCGGCAGTACGTTGAACGCTATCTGGTACGGGAAGACCTCTACCTTGAGCGGTTCGCCCTTTGCCCATGCCCGTACCTGCGCTTCAAGCTCGGCCATCGCCTTTGCACCGGCGCCGGAAACAGCCTGATAGCTCGTGGCTACCATGCGTTTTATTGTGCCGTACTTGTGCAGGGGCGCAGCCCCCATAAGCGTCACGATTGTCGTACAATTCGGATTTGCGATGATGCCTGTTTTCTTGTACTGCCTGATCGCGTCCGGATTTATCTCCGGGACCACGAGCGGAATATCCGGATCCATTCTGAATGCGGAGCTGTTGTCTATTACCACAGCGCCTGCATCAACTGCATTTTTGGCAAACTCCTTGCTCCTCGAGGCACCGGCGGAAAAAAGGGCCACCTCGACGCCGGTGAATGACTTCGGTCCCAGTTCTTCCACAGGCACAGATACTCCCTTGAAGCTCATCGTCTTGCCTTTTGACCTGCTCGAAGCAAGCAATTTCAGCTCTCTGACCGGGAATTTCCGTTCCTCGAGTAACTGCAGCATCACGTTGCCCACTGCACCGGTCGAACCTGCAATGGCAACAGAATAACTTTTACTACCCATTTCCTTAACTCCTTTTATTGAATGTTT
>JAJYLM010000094.1 GCA_021787655.1 bacterium | reverse complement strand
ATGTTCTCCTGCAGGGTATGTCACTGAAATTTACGTTCAGCAAAAAGTTCAGGCAGATGATCAAGAACGAGTACAACACCTTCAACAAGACGATAGCCATCCAGACGCGGGACAAGTCCGTCAAGCTTTACTTGGTATTCAGGGACGGCACCATGAAGGTCAGGCGGGGCATTCCGGACAATGCCGATCTCACCATCATCTATAAATCGCCGGAGATCATCAGGGAGTTTGCGACACTGTCGCCCGAGGATATGCTCAACTACCTGCTGACCAACAAAGTCACGTTCAAGGGCAACCTGAGCTACCTGTCCAGGTTCGCATACCTCCTGAACAATTTCATACCTCCGAAAACGGATAAAAAAACGGATGACCATAAACGGGATGCTGCGCTTACCGGCAGTCCGCGGACAGAAGCTGCAAAACCGCCCCTCATATCACGGGCCGGGACGTTGACCGCGCAGCCTGCGGATGCAGTGAAGTATCTCGGCGAACCGTACCTCCGGAACTATTCCATTGCAGATTTCCCTGGCCTCGCTGCACAGCGGGACGCACACTTCTCTTCCCGGCCATCGGTCTGTCCCGAGCGCCCCTCGCTGATGACCGAATACTTCATGAAAACCGGGTTCGAAACCGATCAGAACGGCAGCAGGCGTCCGCCCATCCTCAGGCAGGCAGAGGTGCTGCACTACATCCTCACGAACAAGAAGCCGATCCTGCGCGCCGACAGCATGCTCGCCGGCACGACGACATCCAAGGACGTGGGCGTGGTCATCTATCCCGAAGGCCACGGTATCACGCTCTGGCCTGAGCTGAAGACCATCGCTGCGCGGAAGATCCAGCCGTACGACATCGACGGGTACACGAGAGAGCTCCTGGACAAAAAGGTGTTCCCGTTCTGGTCCGACCGCAATGTCAGGGAATATGCGCGTTCGACCAACAACTTTCCCCGCTACCAGGAACTCGACGAAAAATTCGTTCTCTACTTCATGTGGAAAACGGTCGCTCTCTCGCACACGGTCCCGGACTTTCCGCGGATATTGAACACCGGCCTCGTGCCGGTCATCGAGGACGCCGACCGTCGCGCACAGGTCGCTGACGGCGCGTACGAAAAGATATTCTATCAGGCAACCGGCACTGCACTGCGCGGCATCCTGAATTATGCGGCTCACCTCAGGGAAGAGGCGCGCAGGCTCGCGGACAAGGCGCAGACCAACGGCTCGGACGACGGCACCGTGGAGCGCTACCGGCGTTTTGCAGACATGCTGGAACAGGTGCCCGCACGCGGTGCACGGACACTCTCTGAAGCAGTGCAGTCTCTCTGGATACTGTGGATCGCCCTGCACAATGAGAGCACCAACGCAGGGTTGTCGCTCGGCCACCTCGACCTGTGGCTCCAGCCCTACTTTGCCGCCGACATGCAGAAGCTTGCGTCAGCACAGGACAGGGAGGCATACGTCAGGCAGGCCATCGAGCTCATCGGCAACTTCTTTTTCAAGTGCCAGGACCACGTGCCGCTGGTCGCGGACATCGGCAACAAGCTCTTCGGCGGTTCATCGTCCGACCAGGCGATCACGCTCGGAGGCGTTGACGGGCACGGCGACAGTGCAGTCAACGACATGACGTACATTTTCCTCAAAGTCACGGAGATGCTCACCATCCGGGATCCCAACATGAATGCACGGTACTATCCGGGCATCAATTCTGATGCCTACCTGAAACGTCTCGTCGAGGTGAACATGGTCACGTCTGCGACCCCGTCCATCCACAATGACCGGGCGATGATTCAGTCCCTGAAAAGCATCAACTTCAGGGAAGAGGACGCGCGCGAGTGGTGTGCAACGGGCTGCGTCGAGCCTACCATTCCGGGCAAACACTTCGGCCACACCAACAGCATGATGTTCAACATGGTCGCCGCGCTGGAAATGACCCTCAACAACGGCGTGCACCCGCTGGCTGACGAGCAGATCGGCATCAGGACAGGCAGCATCGAAGAAGGCGCATTCCCCCTGTTCGAGGACTTCTTCCGCGCATTCGAACAGCAGCTGCGTTTCCTCGCCTACCAGACGATAGACTGCAACAACAGCTTCGGACATGCGCACCAGGTCATACGCCCGACGCCGACCCTGTCGGCGATGTTCGAAGGGCCCATGGAAAAGGCGAAGGACCTGACCGAAGGCGGGGCGCTGTACAACACATCCGGCGTCGCGTGTATCGGACTGACCGATATCGTGGACAGTCTCATGACCATCAAGAATCTCGTGTATGACGAAAAGAAGGTCGGCTTTCCGACACTCCACCAGGCCGTGGACAGCAATTTCGAGGGGTACGAAAAGCTGCACGCCATGATTCAAAACAAGGTACCGAAGTTCGGCTCGGACGATCCCGCGGTCAACCGTCTCGCCCAGCGGGTGGTCGATACGGTTTTCGACATCTTCTACAACAGGACGAACTACCGGGGCGGACACTACCTCGTCGGATTCTGGAGCATGTCGAACCACGTTGCCTTCGGAACGCTCTCGGGCGCCCTGCCGAGCGGGAGACTGCGCTACAAGCCGTTTACCCCGGGCCTGACCCCGGAGAACGTCAAAGGCGTTGACCTGCTTTCAAGCATACGGACCATTGCCGGACTCAAGCCGGAAAAGATGCCGAACAACATCGCGTTCAACGTCAAGATAGCCCCTGATTCACGGGACACCCGCGAGGAGACCGTCGACCAGATCACAGCGTATGCGAAGTCCTACTTTGAGCTCGGAGGCATGCAGATGCAGTTCAACATCGTCACGACCGAAACCCTGCAGGATGCAATGGAACATCCGGAAAATTACCGGAACCTATTGGTCCGGGTGTCCGGCTACAACGCCTACTTCGTCGAGCTCGACAGAGAACTCCAGCTCGAGATTATCAACCGCCAGCAGATGCGGGTGTAAGAAGGACCAGAAATGATCGGAACAACCGTGCAGACCGGCGGAGCGGCAACGGACGCTGAACCGCAGGCGATGGTCGTCGACCTCAAGCGGAACTCCCTTGACGACGGTCCGGGCATACGCACTCTGGTTTTTTTCAAAGGGTGTCCGCTCAGGTGCGTGTGGTGCCACAATCCCGAGACAAAGCACGCATACCAGGAGCTCATGTTCGATGCGAAGGTGTGTATCGAATGCGGCGACTGCGCTGCTGCGTGCAGGGAGCATGCCATAGACCTTGCCGATCCCGGCCGCATCGACCGGCAGGTCTGCACCCGGTGTATGGAGTGCGTGGACGTCTGTCCATCCGGGGCACTCAAACGCGCGGGCACCCTGTATAGCACGGACGCCCTCTATGCAGAGATCATGCGGGATGAGCCTTTCTACCGGCACTCATCCGGCGGCGTGACGTATTCCGGCGGTGAACCCACGGTCTACCTGCGGTTTCTGTCGGTACTTTCAGCCCGCCTGAAAGCAGCGGGCATACACCTCAATATAGAGACCTGCGGGTTATATAACCATGCGCTGTTCGAAGGCCTGCTGCTCCCATACCTCGATCTTGTGTTCTTCGATCTCAAATTTATTGACCCCGTTTTGCAGCGGAAGTATACAGGGAGTACAAACACCGTGATCCTCAGAAACTTTCTGAGGCTGCACGATACAGCCCGCATACCGGTGATTCCGCGCATACCCCTTATCCCGGGCATAACAACCACTGAGAATAACCTTGTTTCTCTTGCAGAATTTTTGAGCTCACATGGTATAAGAAAGGTTGAACTGCTCGCATACAATCCCCTCTGGACAGATAAGTCCTCTGGTCTTGGACACGGGCTTGATTATGACAGGAAGAAGTTTATGGAAAAAGAAGAAATTAACAAGATAAAACAGCTCTTTAAAGATTTCGATATCGGTAAGTTCCGAACACTTGACTATTGAATAATTCGTACTTATAATAATAAGCTAAATAGAAGGAGGAGGCTAATATGCAAATGGTATTAAATGACAATTTAACCAAATATCTTGCACAGATAGACAAGTATCCTCTTTTGACTCCGCAGGAGGAAAAGAGGCTCGCGATTAAGTATTATGAAAGAAAGGACATAAACGCGGCACACAAACTTGTAACCTCTAACATGAGATTCGTCGTGAAGATAGCCCTTGAGTACAGGCACTACAACGTCAAACTTATGGATTTGATCCAGGAAGGCAACCTCGGTTTGATGATGGCGGTCAAGAAATTCAACCCCCACAAGGGGTTCAGGCTCATTTCCTATGCAGTGTGGTGGATACGCGCCTACATACAAAACTTCATCATGAAGACATGGAGCCTGGTGAAGATAGGTACGACACAGCTCCAGAGAAAGCTGTTTTACTCCCTGAACAAGGTGCAGCCGGAAAACAACGCAGACATGCTGATCGATGAGAGCAAGATCGAGAAAAAAGCCAAGGATTTTGAGAACAGGTTGAAGCTGCGTGATGTTTCCCTGGATGTGACCCTGGATGAAGAAAGCAGGGAGTCCCACCTTGATCAGCTCGTGGACGAAGACGAAAACCTTGAGGAGCGTATCAGCAAGCAGGAAGAAGACACTGTCCTGAGAGAAACGGTCGGACAGGCTGTCAAGACACTTCCCGATCGTGAGCAGTACATCATCAAGTACAGGGTCATGGCAGATAACCCCCTGTCGCTCCAGGAGATTGGCGAGAAGTACAACATATCCAAAGAGCGGGTACGCCAGCTCGAGCAAAAGGCTCTGGCAAAGCTGAAACACTCCATCGTGCCGGCCATAGCCTCATAAGGAACTTTTACAACAACACTCCGCAGGGGCGGCAGAATCATCTGCCGCCCCTTTTTGTTGAACGTCTTTATCTACCCTGCTGCACCGATGCTGAATCGAAAAACCCAATAATGCGTTTGAGCGATACGGTAGGGGCATATTGCAATATGCCCCTACAAAAACGACGAGTAAACGACCACCACCAAAGGTGGTGGCTTCTGAAAATCCACAAAATGTCATTCCCGTGGAAACGGGAATCCAGTTCTTCATCATTTTCGTAATAATATTTCTGGATTCCCACTGGAGTTTACCCCGTACTTGATACGGGGTGGGAATGACAGAAAACTGGCAAAGCCAACTCTCCATAACCACCGTCAAAGATGGTGGGTTTCTACGTTAATCTGAAAAATTACAAGAATAAATCCCCTCAATTCACGCATTCACGGGAATGGCCCGAAGAGGGCTATCCGGTTGGTATTGAATTGGACATTTCTCCGGAAATAGTGTATAGGAAGAAGCGAAGGAGGAGTGTATTATGAAGCTGACTCCGCTCGATGTACAACAGCAGCAGTTCAGAAAAAAGGTTGTTAGCGGCTACGACAGGCGTGAGGTTGACACGTTCATGGAGCTTGTCCGCAATGAAATGGAAGAACTCATCACGGAAAACATGGACATCAAGCAGCAGATACGGATCAAGACAGAGAACCTGAACGAATACAAGGACCGGGAACAAACCATCAAGGAAACCATGCTCACCACCCAGCGTCTGAAAGACGACATACATGCAAACGCCGTCAAAGAGGCACAGCTCATCATTGCCGACGCGAAGATCAAGGCAGAAGAGATCATCAACAGCGCCCAGGGCAGGTACATGGAGATTATCAACGAAATCAAAGAATTGCGCAGACAGAAGATCCAGCTCGAGGCAAACCTCAAGGCTGTGCTGGAGGTCCACCTGAAGATGCTCGATACGGAGATTGTCAAAGAGCAGAAGGACATCGACGACACGCTCGCAGTCATGACGAACAAGGCAAAAAACACGAATGCCAGATAAAACGGAACATGATAAGCCGGAACATATCGTCGTTCATGTAAAACCATTCTCCAGAACAAGCGAGATAAAACAGGAAGATGCAACCCTCAGGGCTTACCTCAAGTCCATGCCTATTGACGGTCAAGCCAATGAAGAATTAATATATCTATTGAGCCGCTACTTCAAGGTAAAGAAGTCGGAAATAACCATTAAAAGCGGCAGGCGATCGAAGACGAAATTGATACAAATTGCAAGAAAGGGAGAATGAAGCATGCCGACATACGAATATGAGTGTACGTCGTGCGGACATACATTCGAGAAATTTCAGAAAATATCGGAAAAGCCCGTACAGACCTGTCCGAAATGCAAGGGCAAGGTCAAGAGATTGATATCAGGCAGCAGTTCGTTTATTTTGAAAGGCAGTGGCTGGTACGCCACGGATTATGTCAAAAACAATAACTCGCAGCCCGCGGAGCACCACACCACAAAGCCAGCCAGCCAGACTGCGGACAAAACAACGGATACCAGCAAGTAACCGGGTACAAGCAACTTCTTCATCACAGGGTTGGGTGCTCTGGCCTGCCGTACTTCTGACGGCTTTGGTGCTCATAGTTATCTATCCGACGGCCGGCTATTGCTGGGGTCCCATGGCCCATATCGACATCGCCACCGAAGTGCTGAACTTTCCCCAGATCCTCATCCCGCAGGTGATGGAGCTCATCCGGAGTTATCCCTATGATTTTCTGTACGGCAACATCGGGGCAGACATCGTCATCGGAAAAAACTTCACCGAGTATGAATACCACTGCCACAACTGGTTCATCGCACACCAGGTCGTGGCGTCTGCAAAAAATGACCACCAGCGGGCATTTGCGTACGGCTACATCAGCCACCTCGCTGCAGATGTCATTGCGCACAACTATTTTATTCCGAACATGATCGTTACCATGTACCGGAAGCGGATGTTTCTCCATTCGTACTGGGAAATACGGTTCGACAAGCTGGTGAACGAGCGTGCAGTCAAAACCATGCAAAAGACCCTGAAGCTGCGGCACAAGGACGACAACGATCTGCTCAAGCATACGCTCGAAAAGACCCTTTTTTCGTTTTCCACCAACAAGAACATCTTCAACAGTGTCATGCAGGTCAACAAGAGGAAGCTGCTCAGAAACCTGTACCATGGATTGACCTCTGACAAACGATGGCACTTCTCGATGGATCAGTTCAACCGCTACAAGTATTATTCTGTCGACGCCATATTCGATGTCCTGAACAAGGGTGATTCATCTATCTACAGTCAGTTCGACCCGACCGGCATGGAGATCCTCGGTATAGCCACACGTCTCAGGAAGCAGCTCAACAGGCTGCACCGGCAGAAACGGATGTCCCATCAGGACATGCATGACCTGACGCACAACCTGCTCCCCGAATTCCCGCCGGAACTCTATTCGGGCTACACGCCGGTTCTTGTTGATAATAAAAGTGGATCAGAAAAATAGAACTATTGCCAGTCCCCTGAGAAGGGGACTTCAGATGCGTTCGATCGATTCGTTACCCCCTTCTTTCCCCCTTGTCAGGGGGAGGTACGACGATGCACAGTTTATCTGATAAAAAGAGGCACCTTCTCTGCCGGCTTACCCTTCTCATTGTACTTCTTATGTCAGTGCTCTCCCTGACCGCCCTGATTGAGGCCGGTACAACGAGTGCATTCGACACAGCCGTCATCCACGCCGTCCAGTTCGACAAATCCCGTGCCATGCAGGTGCTCATGCGGGGACTTACAGCGCTGGGAACGGAATACGGGGTCATCTGCATACTTGCCGTGACCGGTGCCTGGCTCTGGCGGCGCCGGGCATACCCTGAATTGCAAGAACTCCTCTTAGTCTCGCTCGTGAGCTTTGTCACTGAAGTCTGCGTGAAGGTACTCGTCCACAGGGCAAGGCCGGTCAGCTGGCTCGGCATTTTTGCTGCAGGCTATTCGTTCCCGAGCGGACATGCGATTATGACCTTTGTCATAGCAGCCGAGCTTGTCCTTATCCTGCGCAGGCTCGGACGTTTGCGCTGGTGGAAGGCCGCTTTGCTCCTCTGCATGGCTGCTGCCGTC
>JAJYLM010000093.1 GCA_021787655.1 bacterium | reverse complement strand
GATAATCAAGGTGCAACGGCATTAAGTGTCGCACAGCATTACGGATACAGGGAAGTTATTAATTTACTCAAAAAAGCGGGTGCAAAAGAATAAATGAAGAAGGTTTAGATTTGAGGTCTGGTTGTTGACTAAGATTTGGGCCTCTATTTTAACTGGAAAATCTGTGTAGAGATTATACTCGTGGGTACCGTATTTCAAGTCGTAAAACCGGACTGGCTCCGGGGCGAGGTCAAGCAGGAGCTTTTGGAGGCTGCAAAAAAGCTTTAAGTACGATTATTTCAATAGTTGATCATATTCAGCATGCATTCCAATCCAGAACCAGAGGAGCCCTTTTTGAGTTTCTACAGCTAAGGCGCGGTACCTCTTACCAATTCTTACAGACCAATAATTTTTACTTTTTTGAAATGGAGGGAGGGATGTTGCGGATCTTCTTTCAAAAGTTTAAAACTTCTATCTGCTAAATCGTGGATGTGTTCGGGGAGTTTCTTGTAGCATTTCCAGAATAAAGGGCTGGCATAATGCCTCATAATTTCTTGAACTTGCCTTTTTGAAAATCGGCAATGGCTTTTTTTGCAATGGCATCAAGTTTACCGGACTGTACGTCTCTTTCAATTTGTTTGTCCCACATCAATGCGTCAAATTCTTCAAACCACGCTCTAAAGACAGATAACTCCTTCGGCTTTAAGCTTAACACAGCTTTTTCAATTTTTTGTACAATCGGAGACATACTCAACTCCTCGGAGTTATGTTCTATAAAACTAACATTAGTCTAAATGAAAATCGTTAAAAGTCAAGATAGAGAGTAATTATTATGGCTGGTAAGAAAGTCCTTTTCTCTATGAGTTAACGGGCAGAAAGGCAATGCCCCAGGTGCCGGGACCGGTGTGCACGCCGGTTGTCAGGGACAGGGGATGGATGATGATCTTCGCGTCCGGGAGCCTGGTTTTTACCAGGGGGGCGATCTCCCCGGCAATCCATGCCCGATTGTCCGTGTATTCCAGCATGATGAGCGGATGGTCACCGCTGTCGGCGCATGTGTCCAGCTTTTTCAGGGCAAAGGCGATCTGGTCTTTCCTGTTTCTTACCATGCCGACCTTTTTTGCCCCTTCCGGCAGAGGGCTGACCACAGGTTTGAGGCTCAGCATGTCTCCGAAGACAGCGCCTGTCTTCGACATCCTGCCGCCGGCTGCCAGGTACGAGAGGGTGTCCAGGAAGATGTATTCCTCGCATGCTGCCGCGGCGCGTGCTGCAAAATCCACGACCGCCGCTCCGTCGGAGGCTGTTCTTGAGTATTCCGCGGTCGCCAGCGCTGCAAGCCCCAGCCTTCCGGAAGCCGACCCGGAGTCGATGACCTTGAGCCGGTCGCCGGGATCGTTGGTTTTTTTCCACTCCATGACCGCGCTGTAATTTCCGGTGTAGACAGAACCGACACACAGGTACAGGGCAGTGCCGTACAGGCCCAGCACTTTTTCGTAGTGCTGGTTTCGCTCTGAGATAGATGCCTGGGATGTGGTCACCTTTATTCCCCCGGACATTGCTTCATACAGCTCTTGGCTGTCCACGCGGGTCTCGGGGTAGTCTTTCGTGCCGATGGTGATATAGCTGTCGAGCAGTGTTATGCCGAGCGTGTGTGCATCTTCCCTGGTCATGCTCCCCGCAGCATCGGTCATGATATGGATTGTTCCGGATGCAGGGCCTGTGGAAAACGACTTTGTCTGTGCTTCGAGGTCGTCGGATGACCATTGCAGGATCGTACCCCCGCGGGCGAGCATGGACCGCAGGGTGGACTGGTCCCTGGTGTGGATGTGTATCTTGAGGCGTCCCTCGTATTCCCGTGATACGATACTTTCGCCGATCATGGACAGATCATTCAATGATACCGGCGAGTGTGAATTCAACTCGACCACGGCATCGACACATGAACCTGGTTCAGCGGTACCAGATTCGGTGTGGTGCACGGTGAGAAAGTCCCTGAAAAGTTCGTGTATCGGGGCAAACCGAGGTTGTTCCAGAAACAGTTCGTTGAAAAAGGCGTCAAAAAAAATAAACATGCCCAGTGCGCCTGCATCGACGACGTGGGCGTCCCTGAGCTGCGTCAGTTCGGTCGCCGTCTTTGCCACTGCAGCCTCCAGCCGCTTGATAAGAGGAGGTATCCATGCGCCTGCATCGTCCCGGTTGGCTTCCCGGAGTGCACGCTCCAGCTCGCTGAACAGGCTGAGCATCGTACCGGGCCGGGGATCGGCCATTGCCTGCCAGGCGCGCCGTGTTCCTGTCTGTACCGCATCGCTCAGCTGCTGCAGGGTATCACAGGACAACAGACCCGTAAAAAACTGTGAAGCGATATTTCCCGAGTTGCCGCGTGCTGCCAGAAAGAGTTTTTCAACCAGAACAGACCGATCCCCGGCCGGAGATTTCAGAGGCATCAGGCTGATGGTTAAATTACGACCCGTGTCGCCGTCTGCAACCGGGTACACGTTGATACTGTCGAGGAGGTCTGCCCACACGGAGATTCTTTCCGTTCCGGCACGCAGCGCACCGAAAAGGTCCCTGCTCATTGTGCGAGCCCCAATGCATCACAGATTTCCTTCGGGATTTTGTATTCGATAACTGCTTCCGGCATCTTGAGCACGACCTGTTCTGTACGTCCGGTGGTACACCGGACGTTCCCGGCTTCCATGGTAATTTCGTAGTCTACCACGATCTTGCGTTTTGCCTCGAGAACCTTCGCCGTACACACGAACGAATCTTTGTACCGGAGCGGACGGATAAATTTGACAGAACCCCGGATGACCGGAAACAGGTAGCCATAGCGGCCGTAAAAATCTTCGAGGCTGATACCGATGCTGTCGAACAAACCGTCCCGGGCTGCTTCGAAGTACTCGAAATAATGTCCATGCCAGACCACCTGCATAGGATCCACGTGATGGAACGGGACCTTCAGTCTGACCGAGAATGTCCGGAGTACGTTCTCTGTCATAACGAGGATACCACGTCCGGGAGTGCACGGGTGAGTGCTTCAATATCCTTGTCCATGGTACGGTCATAAACGGTTGCCCGGACAATGCTCCGTACCGCCCTGACAATGGCCGCTAATTTCGGCCTGCTGTCAAGGTCTCCCCGCAGCTCGTATGCCTGAACAGATGCCATCAGGTGGATGGCAACGACGCGGCTCGCCAGTTCGCACTGGAGTGCAGCATCCCGGGCAGCGATAGTCCCCATACTGACCTTGTCCTGATTATGGGATTCTGTGGAACGCGAAAACGATGCAGCGGGCATCGTGTTTTTCAATGCCTCTGCCGTGAGTGCCGATGCGGTTATCTGCATCCCCTTAAACCCATGGTTGAGGACCTGCTTTTCCCCTTTTACGTTGACCAGATTTGCAGGAAGGCCGCGGTTAAACCGTGGATCGACCAGGAGCGCCAATTGGCGGTCAGCCATGTCTGCGACTGAAGCCAGTGCGCTCTTGAGCGCATCCATGGCAAACGCGATATGTCCGCCGTAGAAATTCCCTCCCATGAACATCTCGTTGTTGTCACCGTCCGCAAGCGGATTATCATTGGCACTGTTGATCTCCCGATACACCCATTGTTCTATCCATTCCAGGGCGTCATAGGCGACACCGATGACCTGGGGAGAACAGCGGACGGAATAGGGATCCTGCAGGTCGTCTTCCCTGCTCGATTCCTCGGGACAATCCGTGCAGGCAAGCAGGTCCCGGAGCATGTTGCCGGTCAGCGATTGTCCGGGGTGATGTTTCGAATCGGTTACCGTCGGGTGGAAATGCCGCTCATGCCCCATCAGAGCGTGGAGCGAGAGGGCGGTTGCCGCAACTGCAGCATCTGCGATAACCCTGCTCTTCTGAAGAACAAGTGCCGCTATACCGGTCATCACGGATGTTCCGTTCATCATGCCGAGAGGCTCCTTGGGAAGAAAGCGGTATTTCCTGAGCCCGGCACGTGCAAGTGCCGTGCCGGCATTCATCCTGCGTCCCTTGTACAGAACGTCCCGGTCTCCGGCAAGACAGGCGGCTATATACGACATCGGGGTGAGGTCTCCGGATGCACCGACAGAACCGAGCGATGGAACGATGGGTGTTATCCCCTTGTTGAGCAATGCTGCCAGGGCGTGCAGGAGACCTGCGGAAACACCCGAATACCCGCGCGCAAAACACGCAAGTCTGCAGACCATGGCGGCGCGTGTTTCTTCTTCGCCGAGCGGCTGCCCTGTCCCGCAGCCGTGGTACTTGATGAGGTTGTTCCCCAGTTCTTCCGTGTTGTGTTTCTTGATCCTGTTGCCGCACGCTGCTCCGTATCCTGTTGTTACGCCATAGATGGGATCACCGGCATCGAGGGTGTGCCTGAGCACCTCCTCAGATCTTTTCAGCCTCCCGAGAAAATCTTTTCGTGCGCTGATTGCCACCCGTGCATTGCCGCGGGCGACAGCAGCAACCTGGTCTACCGTAAGGTCCTTTTCTCCTATGATGACCAGCGATCGGGTAGGTTTTATTCGCGACTGTTTCTTCATTGTGACAACTCCTTACTGTGTTAGATTCCTTGAATTTTGAGATCCGTAAATTGCTTGTGTAAAACAGGTGTACCGGTAATCTGGGAGAGAACGCGCAGGGTACCCAGTGCTGTACCGAGGATACCCGGTGCGAACGTGCTCTGTCCTACAGCGTGTAATCCGCCGATAGGGGTACGGTGCAATGCCGCTGTTTTGAATTTCTGCTGCACCGATCTGGACACGCCGTAGGCGCCGCCCTCCGGACTGTCCATCCAGGCACAAAACGACAGAGGGGTATACGCATCGATGAGATACGCACCCGGCAGAGGTCCGAAGACCTGGGACGCCCTGTCAAAAAGCACGGCTGCCTCCCGATCCTTCGCCTCCCGGTAGTCCTGGGGACGGTGATCCTTTGTTGTCTGTTCCCATTTCTTCCATTTTTCATACGGTCCGTCCGTGATCAGGGAGAGCAGGTTGTATCCGGTCTTTACGGTCTTTCTGGTAATGAAAAATGTCACACCGCTGTACGGCGGCTGTTTATATTCCACGAAAAATGTATTGTACGAATGATAGGGGACCGTCTGTTCAGGCACCGCCATGTGTATGCCGAAGATACCGCGTGTTTCCTTCAAGGATGATATTCTGTTCCTGAACGACGGTTTGAGTGCATCATCCGGGAGAAGACGAAGCATAAGTTTTGGATGTATGGAGGAAATCACGAGCGGTGCGGTCAGCCTCTTTCCGGATTTCAGGACAACGCCCTGAACGGTGCGATCCTGTACGAGGATATTGGTCACACGGTCATCGCAGATGATTTCGCCCCCGAGTTCCCGGAACCTGCCGGCAAAAATGTCCGCCCATTCAGCACCGCTGCACAAGGGCTTCCACGAAGACATGAGGTACGATGACAGGGATGAACTCCAGAGGTACAGCGGGCATTCGTCCGAATTGACACCGATCCATCCGAGGGGAAGCGACAAGATACCGCGCAGCTCCCGTGAGCACCCGAGCTTGTCGAAATAATGATCCAATGATTGAAGCTGGAGGGACAGATCGAATTCCTGATTTTTATTAAAGAGTATTTCTTTCAGGGAGAACTGCTGCAGGGAACTGCGCAGCAGGGAAATGACCTCGCCGATCTGTCTGCTCTCTGTGGGAAATGCCCGGTGCAGATTTTCTTCGAGCAGGCCGATTCCCGGGGGAAAATGAAAGGTCATGTCCGGAAGCAGGTACTTGTCAACGATACCCTCGTCTCCCATCCGGTCCAGGGGAATGCGTCCGTAGACGCCGAGAAGTTCGAAGATCTGGCGTAAGGGCTGGCCGGCATCCAATGCCCCGACATAATGGATACCGACTTCGCATTCGATCCCTTTTCTGGTATAGCTTCTCATCAGCCCGCCGGGAAGTTTGTTTTTTTCTACGACCGTCACCCGGTACCCGAGTTTTGCAAGGACGATCCCCGCAGTCATTCCTCCGATGCCTGAACCGATAATGATAACAGAGTCCCGGTCGTTCATTGGATCCTCATGACGGACGAACACCCAGTGCTGTGCAGTACGGGCCGAAGCCCATGACCAGAATGCCTTTATTCCCGAGTGAGATACCGGCGTTACCGGTCAGTCCTGCCGGTATGGATCCCGCGATGAGCGTTTGAACCGCGAGTACGGTAGCAACCGCAGAAGCAGCAGCATACTGTCCTGTATACTTCCGGTAATCTATGACCGGTCCCCTGAATCCTGAATCTTCGAGAAAACCGGCGAGCTGTTGTCGTGCCAGCGCTTCATGGGCCGCAGGGATACCTGCAAAAACAGCTCCGTAGTGATCCGTGATGTCCCGTGTCAGCCCGAGGGCATTCATGACCGTATGTCCTGGATCGTCGGGTGTTTGTGCATATCCGAGCGGCAGTATCGACGGTCCGGCTGCCGGACCAGAAGAGGCAACCGCCATGATCGCCCCGCCTCCGTCGGATGGTACAGGATCGCCGGCAGACGACGGATCCAGCAGCGGAGACAGAATGCGGTGCGTTTCATCTGCGCCAAACAAGAGTAGTTCTTCGCGTTCGGATGCCAGCAGGCCCGCAATCAAGAGTGCCTGTTCAAAGGAGTAGTCTCCCCCTGTTGCCGTCATGTTGGCTCCCCTGGATTTAAACTCCATGGCAACCTGTCCTGCCGGAGCGTTATGTACTGAATTGATGAAATCGGTCGGACTGGAGAATTTCATATCAGATTCGAAAAGCTTCGTAAGAAAATCGTATGTCTCGGTCAGCGGGCCCCATCCTGTGCCGAAGAATATTGAGGACGGTCCGGCTGTTGTTCCGGCGTGCTTGTATGCCGCTGTTGCGAGCGCAAGTGCCATGCGCGGCAGTCTTTTGAGCCTCCGGACCTGTCGCTGGGGAAGGTCTTTTGAGATTGCTTCATCAGTCAGGATTCCTGCAACGGATTTTCCCTGTGAAAACTGTTCGAATGACGGAAACAGTTCTCCGGAACCGGTCAGGCAGGCAAGCCCGGTTATGGTCAGGTGCTTCGGCTGTGTCCGGGGAAGCCGGTCGGCCCCTGTGTCAAGGGCACCGATAACCACCGCAGCATTGTTGCCGCCGAAACCGAATGAATTCGACAAGGCCGCTTTTACAGGACGAGATTCAGTTGCAAGGATCGGAACGATCCCGAGGGATGGGTCCGGAACGGTACATCCGGTATTCCCCGGGATGATGCCTTCTGCTACAGACAGAGCACACAGTGCGGCCTCAACGGCACCGGCAGCACCGAGCGAATGGCCTGTCATGCCTTTGGTGGATGAAAGGGGAGGCATATCATCGCCGAACAGGGAGCGCAGCGCTTTTGCTTCTGAAGCATCATTGTCTTTCGTCGCTGTCCCGTGGAGATTGATATACCCGATGCCGCTTACCGGCAGCCCTGCATCCGAAAGTGCATCCCGCATAGCCGTGAGTGCACCTTCACCCGTCGGGTGGGGTGCCGTCGGGTGGTACGCATCACAGGAAATACCGCCGCCTAAAATCCGTGCCAGAGATCCGGGCGGTGGATTCTGTGCTGCCTCGAGCAGGAGCATCGCAGCTCCTTCCCCGAGTGTTATTCCGGCGCGATCCTTGTCCAGGGGGCGGGCACCTGCCGGATCCAGCAATTGCAGCGAATAAAAGCCGAAATAGGTGAACCTGCACAGGGCATCAACCCCGCCGACCAGTACACTGGCCGCCTTGTTTTGGCGGAGCATCTCGATTGCAATTTTGATGGCAGCTGTCCCGCTCGAACATGCGGTTGACAGGGCAATGGCCGGTCCTGTGCATGAAAGGCGGCTGGCCAGATAGGTCGCCACTGTTCCTGCTCCGTGGTATGCGTAGGTTTCCGGAACCGTGTTCTTTTCCCTGAGTGCTACCTCGGTTTTCGGCATGCCGCCGGTCGTAACGCCAATGACGATGGCATCAGGGGCACGCTGTTTACCTTGCACTGCA
>JAJYLM010000092.1 GCA_021787655.1 bacterium | reverse complement strand
TCTGGACAGGTACTATTGCAGCGGCCGGGTATGCGGCATAGTTTTGAGAGAGGTGTGTGGAAAAGACCGTGTCTGCCGCAAAGACCAGCGTCAGGACAAAGAGAACGGCCCAGGTCTTGTTTGCCGTCGCGGTCATACGAGGCATGATGCCATCGCCCGTTTTAAGGGCAAGCCACAAGCTGCCGTGTTCGATAAACAGAACGACAAACAGTACCCCGGTGAGCAGTCCGTACGGGTTCAGCAGGGTGAAGAGTGTTCCATGGTAGCCGCCGGCATCCATGGGAAGCCCGCGGAATATATTGCCGAACGCAACGCCGAACAACAGTGCCGGTAGAAGACTTCCAGCAAAGATCAGGATGTTCCAGGTCTTCACCCATGCAGCGGACTCCACCTTCGTCCTGAATTCGATCGCAACGCCTCTGATGATCAGGCTGAACAGAATAATGAGGAGCGCCGAATACAGATAACTGAACATCAACGCATAGGTCGTTGGAAATGCCGCAAAGGTGGCTCCGCCCGCGGTAATCAGCCAGACTTCGTTTCCGTTCCATACAGGCCCGATGGTGTTCAACAGGACCGTTCTCTCCTGTTCGTTTCTGGCGGCAAACAACTGAAGCATTCCAACGCCAAGATCAAACCCGTCGAGCATAAAATAGACCGTCCACAACACTGCCCAGAGAATAAACCACACTATCTGCAGCATCATGTTATACCTCCTGACCTTTCAATTCCTGAACTGCTGTTCGGACATCCGGAGAAGGATCTTTTTTCGCGTATTTTGTCAGGAGATAGATGTCGATGACGGCAAGCACGCTGTATATCACGGTAAAGAGTATCAGTGATATCAGCACCTGTGCAACACTGATGGATGCCGAGACAGCATCGGAGGTCCGCAGGACTCCATAAACAATCCAGGGCTGCCTGCCCACTTCCGCAAGGGTCCAGCCAAGGAAGTTCGCAATGTACGGCAGCGGGATCGCATACAGCATAACGTTCAGAAAAACGCGCATGATACCGGGCTGCTGCACCCGTATCATGACAACGGCGGCAGCGCTGAGCAGGATAAACAACATGCCAAGTCCGACCATGATCCTGAAGCTGAGAAAGCTCGGCATGACGGGAGGCCGATCGGACCGCGGAAAAGCATCGAGGCCCCTGACCTCGGCATCGCGGCTATGAAATGCGAGCATACTGAGCATGTCCGGTATCCCAAATGCCTGGAATGCGTTTTTTTCCTCCTTCTCATCCGGAAGCAGCAGCAGATAGTACGGCGCAGGCTTCTCTGTCGTCCAGACAGCTTCCATGGCAGCCAGCTTGGCGGGCTGGTATTTGGCGACATCGAGGGCCTGCGAATCACCGGCAATAAAAACCAGCAGTGCGCTGACCAGGCTGAACGTTGCTGCTATCCTGAACGACGTCCGAAACAGGACACTGTCCTGGTTTTTGAGAAGATGGTACGCGGATATCCCCATCACAAAAAATCCGGCGACAACATATCCGGCGAAGATCGTATGAAAAAACTCGACGATGCCGGAACTGTTCGTTACCACGGACCAGAAATTCACCATCTCTGCCCTTCCATTCCTGATAACATAGCCCACGGGATGCTGCATCCATCCATTGGCTATAATGATCCAGAAGGCGGACAGGTTCGTCCCGAAGGCCACCATCCACATGGCTCCTGCATGCGCCTTTTTCGACAGCTTGTTCCAGCCGAAGATCCATAACCCTATAAACGTGGATTCCAGGAAGAATGCAACGGTCGCTTCTATCGCGAGCGGGGCGCCGAAAATATCACCGACATACTTTGAATATCCTGCCCAGTTCATGCCAAATTGGAATTCCATGGTTATGCCGGTCACAACACCGAGTGCAAAATTGATGATAAACAGCCTGCCCCAGAACCTCGTCATTCTCAGATACATCTCCTGTCCTGTACGGGCGTAACGCGTCTCCATAAAGGCAATCAACAGAGACAAACCGAGGGTGAGCGGCACAAAGATGAAATGGAACATCGCTGTCACTGCAAACTGCAGCCTGCTTAACAGAACAACATTCATAACCGAACTTCTCCTTTCTTTTCCATCTGCTAAAAACTAAACCGGATGACGAAGTTATTCTGTGGCGATCATAAAATTATTTTTATAATTGTTTTAAATTGGGTCAAGCACTTTGTTTATTCTTGTTTCTGACCTGTTCGCTTTATGGTTGCTGCAGAAGCTGTGGCGGAGTGCTAACAATACCGCGTATACTCTATCCATGAAAAGGCATTGTCCCTGGATTCAAGTTCGTCGAGCAGCCGGTGTTCGATCCTGTTTCCCTTAATCTGTTCGTACAGCTTCGTAAACCGCGCAATGTGGCCGATAAAACGCTTCTTCGCGTATTCTACCATGGTGCCGGAATTCATGATGAACGGCCAGTCGCTCGACTGTGCGAGCAAAAGCTCCCGCAGTGCCTGGTTGATCGCCCTCTCTTGTTTGAACGATGGTGACGGCGTGCGCATAAGGTCACTCATCCTGTCCTGTGCTATATGCAGGTGCCGGTAAATCCAATCATTCGTACCGTTGAGCCATACCTCATGATATCCTTTGTCTCCCCAGCTTGACTGTGACGGTTGTGCGACCTGATTGTCCGGGTATTCCCGAAGATAGAGCAAGGGTGTCGTCGTTTTGACCGGACCGTCGATCTCGTGCAGCCTCCGGAATACCTGTTCGAGAAAATCGGGACCTTCGAACCACCAGTGGCCGAACAGCTCTGCATCGTAGGTGGCAATGAGGAGCGGCTTTCTGTCCATGATGCCAGCAAGGTATTCGATATGCTTGCCCCGGTTAAAAATAAAGTTGCCCGCATGTGTTCTCACCTTGTCCATGGCCCTCCCGGGTACGTACGGCTGTTTTTGATCCGTTTTCCCGGTGATCCGGTAATACTTAATGCCGAGGTTCGAGCGCGATCCATCGCTGTGCAAATAGGGTTTGACGTACTCAAAATCAAGGTCGTATCCGACGTCCCGGTAAAATTCCCGGTAATCATAATCACCCGGATATCCTTCCTGCGCACTCCAGACCTGTTTTGCAGACTGGATATCCCTGCCAAAAAAATGAACGCCTGCTTCTGACCGCAGCGGAGCATAAACACCGTAGCGCGGCCTGACAGACGCATTGAGTATGCCGTGTGCATCAAGAAAGGTATACCGGATCCCGTGCCTGTTTAAGATTGAATCGAGACCCTCCCGGTATGCATTCTCGGGCAGCCAGAGCCCGCCCGGATGAACGCCGAGATGATGATGAAAGGTATCTGCCCCGATATGCACCTGGATATCCTGCCAGGCCTCGTTCAGGATCAGCGGCAGATACGCATGTGTCGCAGCCGACGTAACGAGTTCGACCGAACCTGTCTCCATAAATGCCGTAAACCCCGACGTGATATGTTCATGGTATTTTTGTTCAAACATGTCCAGGTAATGGACAAAACGGTCATGGTACATCTGTGCAAGGGGATAAATCGAGGGATCACTTTTCGTCCGGTTCAGTTCCTTTTCACTCAGCTCGATGAGATTTGAAAGATACCGTTTATAGCGCTTCATCAGGAATCCGTCATTGAGCATCTCGAGCAGCGTTGGCGTCAGGCTCAGGGTTATATGGAAACCGATCCCGTCTCCGGTCAGCCTGTCGAATACATCGAGCAGCGGGAGATAGGTTTCAGTAATGGCCTCGTACAGCCAGTCCTCTTCGAGAAAGTCGTTATATTCAGGGTGTCTGACGTAGGGAAGATGCGAATGGAGTACGATGGCGAGATATCCGGTCATCGTTTTCGGGATGTAATATTTTCCCTGACGGAAGGCGTTATGTTCTCATACGCAGCAGAGGCATCCAAAAAAGGACCGCTCTCACTGCCTCCGGGATTGACGGAAACCCCGGTGAAACCGACGTTTGACGGCCATGCCCGCGGCGTTTTGACGGTATTCGAAACCGCAAGGACGTGAAACTCACCGCCCGGTCTGAGGTATCCGATCTCGCTCCTGACCGAGTCTCCGGGTTCCGGAAGGTTGATATACCAGTTATTGGCATCACCGACACTGATGCTTGCATACAGCCGGTCGTTCTGCCGGTACACCCGCAGTACCAGCGATCTGCCCGCACTCAGCGCCCTGTCGATCTCCCAGTAGACGAACACCCACCAGGGATCCCTCGGTAATATCGTAAGCTTGGATATTCCGGTATATACCGGCAGTGCTTCTTCTTCGGAGAGCGGTGTCCGCACGTGATGCAGCATACCGCGCGATTGGGGAGGCTGCGGCACGGTCCTTGCCCGTTTTTTCCCCTTGAGTGTTGCAGATATTGCCCTGGATCTGGTGGAAAGTACTATGGCCTTGATGAGCTGTGTTTTTGTCATGGTCCTCTTCAGGCTCACCTTCATCTGCTTGGCAAGCTTCCTCAGCTCTATGATGGGCACCGCTTTCAGGTCTTTGCTCTTCATAAAAATAAGATACTACATCTGTGCTGCATGTCAATGAAGGGTAGACGAACGGTACTGCCTGCGGACGCGGCACGGCCAGCCGGAAAAAACGCAGCGGTTGTGCGGTTACGCCGGCTGCTGCCGCTGGAAGGCGTGGATAAACGCTTCAACAAACTGCGGATCGAATTGAATGCCGGAAAACTTTTTCAATTCGGCGAGTGCAAAATCGTGGGTCAGGCCCTTGCGGTACGGCCTGTCGGTCGTCATGGCGTCATAGGTGTCTGCAATGGAAATGATCCGTGCAATCTTCGGCAGCGAATCCCCAGAAAGCCCGTCGGGATAGCCTCTGCCGTTGAACCACTCGTGGTGGTACAGGATGCCGGGGATGATATTTTTTATCTGCGGTATCTTGCCGAGTATGTCGGCACCGATGGCAGGGTGCGCCTTCATCTTTTCAAACTCCGTATCGTCGAGCTTTGCCGGTTTCCGCAGAACGCTGTCATCTATCCCGATCTTTCCCACATCGTGAAGAAGAGCAGCCATCTTTAACCGGTCTTTCTCCTCGTTATCGAGTTTTACTTCATCGGCGATCATCAGGGAGTAACGGACCACCCGCTTCGTATGTCCCCCGGTATAGGGGTCCCGTTTCTCTATCGCTTCTGCGAGGGATTCGACAACTTCGATGAACGTCCGCTTCAGCTCTTCATGGAGCGCTGCATTCTCGAGTGCTATGGCAACCTGGTCTGCAAGCGACGTGATGAGCCTGAGATCATAGTTTGTAAAAATCCCTTCTTTCTTGTTGATCGCCTGCAGAACCCCCACGACCTCGTTACCGGACATCACCGGAACACAGAGAACCGTGCGCGTGACAAACCCGGTTTTCTCATCGGCCTTTTTATAAAACCGTTCATCCTTTGCCGTGTCATTGACAACAATGGGATGCTTGTTCTGGGCCACCCAGCCCGCAATACCCTGTCCGAATTTCAGACGGATCTCTTTGAGGGTCTTCTCGCTGTCTCCCAGCGCCACCTCAAAAAAAAGTTCCTGTTTATCCTTATCAACACGCAGGAGCGATCCTACCTCGGCATTGACCAGTGCTACAATCGCCTCCATGGCACCCCGGACAACCGACCCCGTGTCAAGATTCGAATTGAGCATCTTCGATAGTGCGTACAGACGGGACTGCATACCGATAAACTTCGCCTGCTCCGATGCATCGATCAGATGTTTCATGAAGACGGCGATGTGCCGCGACAATCTTGACAATGCCTGAACGTCCTGTCTTCCGAACATGCCGTGTTTTTTATTCAGGACCTCGACAACGCCGATAATCTGGCCGCCGTAGTGTATGGGACACGCAAGGATATCGCTCGTCGAAAATTTCTTGCCCGAGCTGACCTCCCCCATCCACGACGGGTCTTTCGCAGCATCTTTTGAAAGATAGATTTTCCCGGTCGACGCTACCCTGCCGACAATGCCTTTCCCCTGTTCGAGCTTTTTCCCGAGCAGGCTCTCGTCACCGCCCTTCACGGCTATGAAGACCGGGGAACCGTCTTCGCTGTCGATAATGAACAGGCTGCCTGCCTTGCACGACAGCTCCCTGATGAGGAGGCCGAGGAGCTCGTTGTAAATACCGGTCATGGCGCCGGCATCCGTACCCTGCCGGGGAAGCAGTTCATAGACGCCGATCAATTTGTTTATAAAACTGTTCTTTTGTTGAGCGGACACTGCAGTTTTTCCCCGCACAGACCCTCCCTTCATGCTTTTCCGAACAAATGCTGAATCGTATCTTCAGCACGTTCGTTCACGACCTTCAGGACCATGGTTCTGACGGACTCATACTTTTGTACGATATCAAGAAAGTCGTCTTTCTTCAGCTTCATGAGCCTGCTCTGCTTGATCGTTGCCACCGTCGCTGTCCGTTCTTTCCCTGTGATCAATGCGACCTCGCCGAATATGTCCCCTTCGCCGAGTTGCGCAAGGACGACCTCCGTGCCGCCCGGACCGACCGTGCTGACCAGGAGCGTCCCGTCCTTCACCACGTAGAGGGCATCACCGGTCTCTCCCTCCCGGACGACCGCAGTGCCTGCCGGAACAACCAACAGCTCAAACCGGCTGATAAGATCCGAACGCTCGTCATACGTCAGTCCGCTGAATACCGGTGTCATGGCAATGATATCGTCGAGGACCCTCTTCTTGTAGAAATCGACCAGTACCCGTGAAATGTTCGGATGTTTCCGGGCGACTTCCTCCATCTCCTGTTTTTTCAATTCATACAGTTCAACCGTACCGGATGCCTGGACGGTTGCCTGCCGTTTTCCACCGGTAAAGAACCCGAACTCGCCGAAAAAATCGCCGTCTGAAAGGGTATCAAGCATGATATTCTTTCCGTCCTTGTCCTTCTTGGAGACGGTAACGATGCCCGAAATAATGAAATAAATGGAATCACCTTTGTCCCCCTCCCGGATGATGAGTGCCTGATCCTGAAATGTTTCGTCTTTTGCAATCCTGATAATGTCGTTGAGCTCACCTTCTTCAATCTCGGAAAAGATCGGAATTTTTTTTGCGTCTTCCCTGACCGGTTTCATCCCTTCTTTCGACAGCCGCTTCAGGAGGTTGCCCTTTTCTTCCTCCGCCTCTTTGTTTGACGGATCGATCTGCACGACCCTTTCGAGTGCAGACAGGGCTGACTGTATGTCCTGCTGACGCTGAAATTTCCGGTAGGCCATCATAAAGTTTTTGACAGCCCTCCGATCATCCTGTGTGTTTGCGTAGCATTCGCCTAAAGAATTCCAGACCCAGGGGTCGTTCGTATCTATGACAGACAGTTTTTCGAGTTCATTTGTCGCCTTGTCATAGCTGCCGTCTATAAGATACTGTTCTGCATCCTTGCGTATCTTGTTCTTATCCAGCATGCGTATGTTCTCCCGTGTATTTTCAGACTATATCCTGCGAAGAAAAAATGCAACCTGAAAAACATGTCCTTTGCCGGTTTCCGCTGAAAACTCCTCGTTGACAAAATATTCCTTGCAGACGTTCCCAAAATATTGTATGCAAGATAATAAGATGCCTACCTATACTGAAAATAGGAAAAACAAACGGGTTAAAGCACGACTCAGGGTAAATGGTAAAAGCAACGGGATCTTCTTTTCTGACTTCACGCGTGATGTAAGTATCGGAGGCATTGGGGTAGAAACACCGACTGTCATCCGGGAAGGTACGATCGTCGAACTGTTCATCCACCTTCCCAACGAAAAAGAACCGCTCATTTTAAACGGCAAGGTCGTCTGGTCGCGGACAAAAGATACCCTGGAAAAAGCCTCTTCCAATGTCATTATAGGTATACAATTTCAGGACCTGGAAACCGGCTACAGGGACAAACTTCACACGTATATAGAAACGCATAACGTCGAATCCTGACCGGCCTGGCGCCGGCCTGATCCAGAAAAGTGATCAGGATAACTATAAGCCGGATTCTGTCGCGTATGGCTATTTATCTGGGACCGCCATTACTGGCGGCCTCGAGCAACCGA
>JAJYLM010000091.1 GCA_021787655.1 bacterium | reverse complement strand
GTCTGTCGTCGTCGGTGCACCTGCCGTTGCTGCAATGCACTCGTGTTTTTTGCAGTCCAGCACCCGGAGAGGGTTCGTGTCAATTCTCCGTTGACAGTCATCGCAGAGCTTGTCGCCGACTCCCTTGAGGTATGTCCTCAACGCCTGGATGTATCCCGGCCTGCACGCCGGGCATCCGATGGAGTTGATACGGACGGTAATATGCTCAAGGGAAAGCGCAGCGATGATCGTGTCCGCGAGCTGTATCATTTCGATGTCAATGTAAGGATCTGCCACGCCGAAGGCTTCGCACCCGGCCTGGTAGAACTGGCGGTATCTGCCCTTTTGCGGGCGTTCATGCCTGAACATCGGTCCTCTGTAGAACCACTTCTGGATGGGGTCATGTTTGTCCATGCTGTGCTCCAAATATGCCCTTACCGCTGATGCCGTGCCCTCGGGCCTCAGTGACAGCGATTCGCCGCCGGCGTCTTCGAAGGTATACATTTCCTTCTCCACGATGTCGGTACCCGTGCCGATACCCCGTACAAACAGGTCGGTTTTCTCCAGCAGCGGTGTACGCAGTTCCCTGAAGTTGTAAAGATCGAAATAGCGTGCAGCGGTATTTTCTATGCGGAGCATGCGGTCGGATTCGGGATAAAAGATATCGTTGAAACCGCGAATGGATTGAAAACGGGTGTCCATGCAGCTCTCCCGAATCAGCTTTTCGGTTGTTTGTATTTCAGGAGTCTGTAATTGATACTGTCCACGAGAGCAAGCCAGCTTGCCTCGATGATGTTCTGCGAAACGCCAACCGTTCCCCACCGGTGAGTTCCGTCGCCCGATTCGATCAGGACGCGAACCGATGCGCCCGTACCCTCTCCCGAGGATATGACCCTGACTTTGAAGTCCAGCAGTCTGACGTTTCTCAATTCCGGGTAAAACTTCTCCAGCGCTTTTCTGAGTGCATTGTCCAGCGCATTGACCGGTCCGTTGCCCATCGCTGCCGTATGTTCGAGCTTGCCGTCGACTTCGAGCATGATAGTCGCTTCCGCGATGGGGGGTTCTTCCTCTTTTCTCTTTTCGTCAATGACCCTGAAACCGACGAGCCTGAAGAATTTCCGGTGCCTGTTCATTGACCTGTTGATGAGCAGTTCAAGGGACGCTTCGGCAGCTTCGTACTGATAGCCTTGATTTTCGAGTTCTTTGATGGTCCTCACGATACGCGAGGCGTCCTCGGCCTGGGACAGTTTTATACCGAGCTCTTTTGATTTCATGAAGACATTGGCTTTGCCGGAAAGGTCCGAGACGAGGATGCGCCGGCTGTTCCCGACCAGGGACGGGTCTATATGTTCGTAGGTCTTCGTGTTTTTTACGATAGCATCCACATGGACGCCGGCTTTGTGTGCAAACGCACTTTCACCGACGTAGGGAAGATACTGGTTGGGAGGCAGGTTGGCAAGTTCGTCAACCAGCCTCGAAATATCTTTCAGACGCCCGAGGTCGTCGCCGAGCACGGCATAGCCCATTTTCAGCTGCAGGGGAGGGATGATGGAACACAGGTTAGCATTGCCGCACCTCTCGCCGTAGCCGTTGATCGTTCCCTGGATATGCCGGACACCATGAGTGACTGCAATGAGGCTGCTTGCAACTGCTGTTTCCGAATCGTTGTGCAGGTGTATGCCGAGTATCCCGGCGGGCAGTTCATGCTTGACCGCCTCAATGGTAGCTTCTATGTCCCAGGGCATGGTACCGCCGTTGGTGTCTGCAAGCACGATACGGTCTGCTCCGGCCTGGTGGGCTGCGATGATGGTTTTGAGTGCATAGTCCCGGTTATTTTTATAACCGTCAAAGAAGTGTTCGGCATCGTAAATGACGCCGTCCATGTGCCTCTTCAGGAATCGTAACGAATCGAAAATAAGTTCAAGGTTTTCATCAAGGGATATACGGAGCGCATCCCGGACATGGAGGTCCCAGCTCTTGCCGAATATGGTTGCATACGCTACACCCGATCCGACGATTGCCCGCAGGTTCGGATCACGTGCTGCCGGTATCCCTTTTTTCCGGGTGCTTCCGAACGCGGTGAGACGTGTCTTTCTGAGTTTCAGGGACGAAGCCTTCCTGAAGAAATCGATATCTCTCGGGTTCGAGCCCGGCCATCCTCCTTCGACATACGCAAAGCCGATATCATCGAGTGCAGTCAGTATCCGGAGTTTGTCCTCCACAGAGAAGTTGACGCGTTCGGACTGCGAGCCATCCCGCAGTACGGTGTCATAAACCTCGATCTTCAGGGGTGCCATAGAATTGATTGCGGCCGCCTACTTTGCCTTATCGAGTCCGAATGCCTCGTGCAGCACCCGCACCGCGAGTTCCGTGTACTTCGCTTCGATGACGCAGGATATCTTGATTTCCGATGTGCTGATCATCTGGATGTTGATATTCTCTTTTGCAAGAGCTGAAAACATCTGTTGTGCGACTCCCGCGTGGCTCTTCATGCCCGCACCGACGATAGAGACCTTTGCTATGCTTTGATCGGAAAGGACGTTCTGCGCACTGATCTCCCTGGCTATGTCTTTGACGATCTCCATGGCACGTTTGAAATCGCTCTTTGCAACGGTAAAGGTGAGATCCGTATTGCCCTCGGTACTGATATTCTGAACGATCATGTCCACATTTATGTTCGCATCCGTCAACGGCTTGAAGAGCTTGGATGCAATACCCGGTTTGTCGGGTATCTTCACCAGTGTTATTTTGGCCTCATTCTTGTCGTACGCTATACCGGAAACTACTGCTTCTTCCATATCTTTATCCTCCGTTACCAATGTTCCTCCACTGTCCGTGAAGGTAGATTTTACCATTACGGGAACCTTATATTTCATAGCAAATTCAACCGATCTTGTCTGCAGTACTTTTGCTCCGAGGCTTGCCATTTCAAGCATTTCTTCAAAGGAAATCTTGTCCAGCCTTCTCGCCTCCGGTACGATGTTGGGGTCCGTCGTGTATACGCCGTCGACGTCCGTGTAAATTTCACAGACATCGGCCTTGAGCGCTGCTGCAAGTGCCACTGCCGTTGTGTCTGACCCGCCTCTGCCCAGCGTGGTAATGTTACCCTTCTCATCAATGCCCTGGAATCCCGCGACCACGACGATGTTCCCTTCCTTCAGCGCCTTCTTGATCCTGTCCTGTTCTATTTTGATGATGCGGCTCTTTGAAGACGCAGAGTCGGTCACGATGGGTACCTGAAAACCGAGGAAGGATTTTGCCTTATATCCCATGGCAATGAGTGCTATGGAGAGAAGGCCGATCGTCACCTGTTCACCGGTGGATACGACGACATCGTATTCACGGAGATCGGGGATTTCTGCCGTTTTATTGGTATAATCGACGAGTTTGTTGGTTTCACCCGACATAGCAGATACCACAACGATAAGATCGTCGCCTTTGTCCTTTGCCTTTGCAACCTTTCGTGCCACATTTTTAATTTTATCAATATCACCTACGGATGTGCCGCCGAATTTTTTGACCACTAAAGCCATTTTTTTTACCTCTCTTCAAAATTTACTGTTTTTATCCTGTTCATAAGCTCCTGGTTACCCGTTAATGATAGCAATCTGCCATCCTTTTTAATACTGAAAAATAAAAACAAATCAAGATAATTTGCAAGGGATTTGAACTTTTCTGGCCATTCGATCAGCAGGAACCCCGACTGAATGTCCAGATCATAAATTCCTGTCCTGACCAATTCTTCATCCGAACTGATCCTGTAGAGGTCCGCATGGAATATCGGAACAGTGCCTTTGTATTCATTGATAATGGTGAAGGTCGGACTCGTGACAGCATCACGCGGGACCTTGCAGGCTGCGGCAAATCCCTTCACAAACGTCGTTTTCCCTGCTCCGAGCTCACCGGAAAGTCCGATGGAGATTCCGGCCGGCAGGACGTTTGCCAAAGCACGAGCGGTTCGCATCATGGTTGCGGGGTTTTTAATAAAAAGGCTGAACCGCGGGCGTCCCTTCGGAGAAGGCCATAACGGCCGTTGATGTGTCATACTCCGTTCAATACTTTGGTACCGCCTTGAATTTCAGCTTCTTGTTGTCATACTCCACTTTGAACTCGATTTCTCTGCATTTGTATTGTGCTATCAGCTCGTCCCGTTTTGATTCAAGTGTTTTTCTGATGCTCTCGTATGACGTGACACTGGCAGACGGGTTCAGCGATGTAATAAGCCTGACATAATCATCGTAGACGCGGTGGTAGCTGTCCGGTTCTTCAACCGGCGGGACAGGCGCCGGTTCTCCGGTTCTTTTTGCAAGCCCCGCTTCCAGCATCCTGAGACGCTTATCCCAGTAGGTCTTCAGCGATATAAATCTCGATATGATATTTTCATAGGTGAAACGGTGGCTGACTTTCAGAAACTGCATCTTGCTCAGCCTCAAAATCATGCGTTCCACGTCTTCGCGTTTTCTGACAGGCTCTAATTTAATATCCTTGGTGAAGTACCGGTCGTAATCAAACTTAAGATCCCTGATACGCGCCTCGAGCAGGCTCAGCTGGGCATCTATACTTGTGTCTTCCGTCGAATTTTTTGCGGGTGTCATTTCAGTACTCCAACAAATGGTTGTCTGTTTTTGTCCCCTGTTATTTTTCTGCACATGGAGACATGTATTCCAGCATCTTTCAAGAGTGAATCAGCAAAAATCTTCTTGACTTGCATAGTGTATTTGATATTAACGCAAATATCTCAGAATGTAAAGGAGGGTATATGACAAAAGCTGATTTAATTAAAAAACTTGCCGACGAAACGGAGGTTTCGAAGGCCAAGGCTGAAGTCCTTCTCAACGCTTTTATCAAGCATGTTATGGTATTATTAAAAAAGGGTGACAAGCTGGCACTGACCGGCTTTGGCACATTTTATGTAACCAAGAGAGCAGCACGGGAAGGCATCAACCCGCAAACAAAGACAAAGATCAAAATACCAGCCAAGAGAGTACCGAAATTCAAGGCTGGCAGTTTATTGAAAAAAACGGTAGCGAAATAAGAGGGAGCCTTCTGTGATGGGACTGTCTCCCATCACAAACTCTTTCATTTCCTACTCTCTGTGTGATGGGACTCTTATCTTCGATAAAGGCACCGGAATATTCCTATCAAGAGCAATTAGCAAAATGGGCAATGAAAGCCCGTTATTTGTCATATCCTGTAGCAGTCGCCCTCGTTTTAATTTTTTTCAGGCATCAAACCGTTATCTATGAATATTTTCTGATCGCCTCGTTCATAGCGTTCTGCGCAAATATTCTCAGTGATTACGTTTTTAAATTCGTCTCCCTGAGAAAACGTATCGGCATATTCATGGCCGTCCTCGATGCAGCGATATCGTCGTTTGCGGTCTTTCTGACCGGCGGTTTCCATAGTCCTTTCTTTATCATTTTTTTGCTGCAGATCTTCGGAGTCGGATTGCTCGGCAGCGCGAGGCTGACCGCTATTTTCGGGTTTGTCGACGCTCTGTTGTATTTTTTGTCTGCGTATGCCGTGGTTATGGTGCGGCAGGGAACCTTTCTGTTTATCAACAGCGGGATTAGCCGCATTATAACCCAGATCAAATTGACCAGGGTGGACTTTATCCTTGTCGATATTTCCGTATTTATTCTGATTGCATTTCTTATGGCTGTCGTCAATACCAAGCTGACGGCTGCGTCCAAAAGAATGTTCGCAGACAGGAAAAAACTGGATTTTCTGCTGAACGTCATGGATCGGTTCAGGAAGCTTGAACCATTAAACAGTTTCCTTGAACAGTCGACAACCATGATCAGCGATATTCTGGGATACCGCTATAATGCCATCGTTTTGCTGAACAGCGATAAAACAGCATTGTACATGAACGCCTATAATCCAAAGTTGGGGGACAGGGAAGAGATCATAGAAAAGGCGAACTCCATGTTCGGTTATGAACTGAACAATATGAGTCTGCCCATGTCCAGAGACGAGAACATCGTCGTGAAGTCTGTGAAAGAACTGACGACGCACGTGACACATGACGCATGGGATATTCTGACCGGAGTTAGTCCGTTGGTGACCCGGGAGACAGCTCAGTACGTCCAGCAGTTGACGGGGAACAAAACGTACATTGTAACGCCGATTATCGTGTTCGGCGAGGTTATCGGTGTTCTGGAAGCAGAATCGCCGTCCGATCACGTCGACACGGAAACAGTGGAACTGCTCGAGCGGTTTGCTTCGCAAATAGGGGTCAGCATTGTCAACAACCGGCTTTATTCGGAGACATTGAACCAGAAGAAAGAGATTGAAAAGCATTATCAGGAGATGAACTCCGTACTCAGCGAACTCCAGATGTCATACGCAAAGCTCGAGAAATTCACAACAGAGCTTGAGCTGTCCAAGCACAAAATGGAAGAGATGAAAAGTATCCTCTACCACACCGATAAGCTTGCCACGATGGGACAGGTCATAGCGAGTATCACCCACCAGTTCAGCAGCCCCATTACAGCCCTTTCCGGACAGATGGAATTGCTCGTTAAGGAACTGAGCTCACAGAGCGTCCCCGGTACCAGGGAAAGGCTTGAGAAGATGCATCTCAGTGTCGATAAACTGAGTGAGTCGGTACGAAAGCTCATGTTGTCCGTGCGGCTGACGCAGCCGGATTTCAAGGATGTCGATGTGAATGAGATCGTTCATTCGGTTGCTGCGCTGTGGGAGTATGAACTCAAGACAGCCGGGATTGAACTGATAACCATGCTCGACGAACACCTGCCAGTAATCCAGGGTATTCCGGACGCGATAGAGCAAGTGCTCGTGAATCTGATTTCCAACGCACGGGACGCAATGGCGGGCAAACAGGGACGTATCGTTGTCTCGACACGGATCTTCGATAAGGATAACATTGAGCTGGAACTATCCGATGAGGGGGGCGGGATCCCAGACGAGAACCTCGACAAGATATTTACCCCGTTTTTCACAACAAAGCCCGTCGGGAAAGGTACCGGACTTGGCATGGTTATCGTCATGAATGCCGTCGAACAGCACGTCGGCAGGCTGATGGTAAAAAGTGAGTTGAATAAAGGAACAACTTTTACTATAATCCTACCGAAGGTGCATAACAGGAACAATGGAGATTCAGAACACTGACATACAGGGAGTCCGGATACTTGTCGTGGATGACGAGGGATCCATCCGTGAGCTCCTGCACGAATATCTGTCCCTGGAAGGCTATCAGGTCGATACCGCCCGGGACGGCAACGACGCATATGAATATATCCAGAAGTCATACTACGATATTATCCTGACAGATCTGGAAATGCCCGGCATGAACGGTATCGAACTCCTCAAGAAAGCAAATACACAGGGATTGAACCACCGGTTCATCATTCTTACCGGTTTTGGAACTGTGGAGACCGCCATTATGGCGTTGAAGCTCGGTGCAGTGGATTATATCCTGAAGCCCTTTAAGCTTGACGAACTGGGGCTGATTATTAAAAAAGCTGTTCAGCGGCGCAGGCTTGAGGAAGAGAACATTCAATTGAAAGAAGCCTTGTCCCTCTATCAGATCAGCGAAGCAATGGTCCTCAATAACAACGTCCGGACCGTCATAGAGTTGATACTTGAAAAAGCAATGAATGAGCTTGATGCAGATATCGTACTGATCTCCCTGAAAGAGACGATCTCATCGCCGCGTATTTCACGACTCCTGAAATCATCCATCGATATTTCCATCGATGATGTTGAAGCAACTGTTGACAAAGAAAAAATATTCGAACGGCTGGAAACAGAACGGTATCTTGTTCTCAATGGAGACCAGATTCGCGGCGTCAGAAAAAGCACTGATTCTGCCATTCAGATAAAATCGTACCTTTCCGTTGCCATTGGACTTATGGGGAGGTTTTATGGCGCATTGTGTGCGTTCAGGATCAGGAAGGATATGCCATTTTCCGATGCAAACCGGAAACTTGCTGCGATCTTTGCCGAACGAATAACGTCACTGCTTGAGGTCAAGCGGTCGGATGAAGGTCTTCAGCTGGCTATTATTGAGTCCATCGAATCACTGGTCAGA
>JAJYLM010000090.1 GCA_021787655.1 bacterium | reverse complement strand
ATTGAGTTCCTTGAACTTGACATCGAGGGCATCGGCCTGTGCAACGGTTCTTGGAAAACCATCGAGTATAAATCCTTTGCTTGCGTCTTTCTCCTTGAGCCTTTTTTCCAGCATGCTGATAACCAGCGAATCGGGAACCAATTCACCCTTGTCCATAAATGCCTTGGCCTTGGTACCGAGATCCGTTGCGTTTTTGACTTCCTGACGCAGCATATCTCCGGTAGCAATCTGCGGTATGCCGTACTTTTTACTGATGATCGTAGCCTGTGTTCCTTTGCCAGCGCCCGGGGGACCGATTAACAATAACCGAATCATAACCTTACCACCTTCTTCCTTTCATCTTCACATTTTTCATGAGGCCTTCATAGTTCCTCATGATAAGCTGGGACTCTATCTGCGAGATAGTATCCAGCGCCACACCGATAACAATAAGGAGCGACGTGCCGCCGAAATAAAACGGCACATTGAATCTGCTGATAAGTATGGTCGGCAGAACACAGACGGCCGCAAGGTACAAAGCACCCCCCACGGTAATTCTCGTCAAAATCTTGTCCACGTAGTCGGCTGTGCTTTTTCCGGGCCGAATGCCGGGCACATAACCGCCGTATTTTTTCAGATTGTCGGCGACATCAACGGGATTGAAGGTGACCGCTGTGTAGAAAAAGGTAAAGAAGATTATCAGAACGGCGTAAAAAATATCATACATATAATTGCCGGGTGTCAAGTAGGTCCGCAGATACGAAAGCCACGATACCCGTGCCATGCTCGTGATCGTCGCCGGGACCATCAACAGCGATGATGCAAATATAGGGGGAATGACGCCGGACGTATTGACCTTCAACGGGAGAAACGTCTCCTGTCCACCGTACATCCTCCTGCCGACCACGCGCTGTGCATATTGAACCGGTATTTTTCTCTGTCCGAGTTCAACAAAGATGATGAACGCCACGACGGCAACCATCAGGGCGATGATAAACAGCAGCACGATGACATTCATTTCGCCGCTTCGCACCAGCCTGAAGGTGTTGAATATGGCCGACGGCATCCTCGCAACGATACCTGCGTAGATGATCAGCGATATACCGTTGCCGATGCCCCGTTCCGTGATCTCCTCGCCCAGCCACATGAGCAGGATGGTGCCCGTCGTCAGGGTAACCGCACTCAGCAGCCGGAAGGAAAATCCAGGATTGATGACGATGGACATGCCGCCCGGAGCGTGCATACTCTCGAGACCATAGCTGATGACAAACCCCTGCACGAGACTGATCAGGACCGTACCATACCGGGTATACTGGACGATCTTCTTCCTGCCGAGTTCCCCTTCCTTCTTGAGCTTTTCGAGGTACGGGAAAACCGCGGTGAGAAGATCGATGATAATTGCTGCAGAAATATACGGCATGATACCCAATGTCACGATGGAGAAGTGCTCGAATGCCCCGCCTGTAAACAGGTTGAACAACCCGAACAGTGTTCCCGTGTTCTGACTGAAGAACGCTGCGAGCGCATGCGCATTGACGCCCGGGGTCGGTATTGCCACACCAAGACGATAAATGGTGAGAATCAGCAGGGTTATCAGGAGCCGCTTACGGAGTTCCGGTATCTTCGGAATATTGACGACGTTATCCAACAAGAGAAACTACCTCCGTCTTTCCGCCTGCGGATTCGATCTTTTTGCGTGCAGCCTCGGAAAAACGGTGCGCGCGTACGATGAGTTTCTTCGTCAGTTCACCGTTGCCGAGAACGACGACAGGCCTGTTCCCCTTGATGATACCGATTTCAACCATCTTCTCAGGAGATACCTCCTCATTGTCCGCAAATATGCTGAATGCTTTTATATTGACGACCTGGTAGCTGATACGGTTCGTGTTGACGAATCCGAACTTCGGCATGCGTCGCTTCAACGGCATCTGTCCGCCTTCGAAATCAGGCTTTACACCGCCGCCGGAACGGGCATTGTGTCCCTTGTGTCCCTTGCCTGCTGTTTTGCCGAATCCGGAGCCGGTTCCTCTTCCAATCCGCTTCCGCTTTGTCGTCATTCCTTCTGGTTTTTTTAATGTCGATAGATCCATAATGTCCTCTTACCGTCCCTCTTTTTTGATTTCCGGGCCGTTCTCGGATGCAGCTCCAGCCCCGTCTGCCAGCACTGCGGCGTTCAATTCAGGCAGGTTGACGAGGGCGTCCATCGTGGCCTTTAAAACGTTGTGCGGATTATGCGAGCCGAAGATCTTTGCAACAACATCCTTGTACCCCGCAAGTTCAAGGACCGCCCGCACTGCACCGCCGGCGATGATTCCGGCTCCGGTCGGAGCAGGCTTCAGGTAAACCATACCAGCGCCAAATTTGCCGGTCACGTGATACGGCAGAGTTCCTTCCTTTATCGGTACGGTGATCAAGTTCTTCTTCGCTTTTTCTATCCCTTTTCTGATGGAATCAGGAACTTCGTTCGCCTTCCCAAGACCATAACCAACCAGTCCCCGGTGATTACCGACCACGACAAGGGTGCTGAAACTGAACCGCTTGCCGCCTTTTACAACTTTTGCGACTCTGTTGATCTTGATTATGTTCTCTTTAAATTCGACATTGTCGATTGAATCTGCCAAGCCCACACCTCCTTAAAATATAAGACCTTTACTGCGCGCTGTGTCTGCAAACAGTTTGACGTTACCGTGATATTTGTATCCGTTCCTGTCAAAAACAACACTCTTGATCCCCTTTTCAAGGGACTTTGCCGCGATCATTTCCCCGATCTTTTTTGCTGCCTCTTTATTCTTTTTGCTCTTCAGCTTGCCGAAATACTCTTCGTTCAAGGTCGAAAGCGACAGCAGCGTGTGTTGTTTCTGATCGTCAATGACCTGTACATAGATGTTCCTGAGGCTCTTGAAAATCACCAGCCTCGGTTTTGCTTCCGTACCGGTTATCTTGCCCTTGGTCCTGCCCTTTCTCTCTAACCTGTGTTTGTTCTTACTGGTTATCTTTATCATAATCCAATCCCTTTGTTTTTACTTTGCGCCGCCTGCAGCAGCTCCGCCTGATGCACCTGCAGCAGACTTACCGGGCTTCAGTATCAGAACCTCTCCCACGAATTTGATGCCCTTGCCTTTGTATGCGTCCGGCGGCTTTATCGCACGTATCTTTGCTGCATACAGTCCCACCTTGTCTTTATCGATGCCTGTCAGAATGAGCTTCGTCTGTTTGTCCTCTACCTTTGCACTGATATCGGGCGGTAAGACCATGGTCACCGGCAAAGTAAACCCTACATTCAGGACAAGCGATTTGTCCTTGATATCAGCCTTGTATCCTACGCCGACCAGTTCCAGTTCTTTTTTAAATCCCTCGGTCACGCCTTCCAGCATATTGATGATAAACGACGTAAACATACCATGCAGCATCTTGACGTTCTTCTCATCACTGCTCCTGGTCACCGTGATACTTTCCGGGGAGAGGGTAATGCCGATACCGCCGGGCACTGCCTTTTCCAGGGTACCTTTCGGTCCCTGTATCTTCAGCACATTCGACTCCAGTTTTACGGTTACCTTGGCTGGAATCTTTAAAGGTTTTCTCGCTAACTTAGACATTCTGCCTCCTCACCATACCACGCACAGCAGTTCACCGCCGATCTTTGCGCTGCGTGCATCTTTGTTTGACATGACGCCCTTCGGGGTCGAGACGATGGTAATGCCGTAATCGTTCTTCTCCTTGGATATCTGCCGGTAGCCGCTGTATCGTCTCAGACTCGGTTTGCTGATCCTCCTGATATCGTGGATGAACGGCTTGCCGTCCTTCCTGTAGAGCAGCGCAACACTGATTTTTGCCTTCCCGTCCTCGGTGATCTGATCGATATCGCCGATAAATCCTTCCTGTTTCAATATCCGCAGTATATCGCTGTTCATGTTCGAGAACGGTACGACGACTTCCTTCTTCTTGCGCATGTGCGCGTTCTTGATAGCTACCAATAAATCTGAAATAGAATCTGTTGTTTTCATAGTCTCCCTACCAGCTCGCTTTTGTGACACCGGGGATATCACCCTTCAATGCCAGTTTTCTGAAACATATCCTGCACATATTGAACTTCCCCATGTATCCTCTCGACCTGCCGCAGAGCGGACACCTGTTATAGGTCCTGACCTTGAATTTCTTCGGTTTTCTTGTTTTTACAATTAAGGATTTCTTCGCCACGAATGCTCCTCCCGTTACTTATTAAAGGGCAAGCCAAGCCATTCTAACATTGTTCTTGCTTCCTTGTCTGTTTTTGCCGTGGTAACGAACGTGATATTCATACCCTTGATCTTATCGATTTTGTCGTAGCTGATTTCCGGGAACACGATCTGTTCGGTCAACCCCATGGTGTAATTCCCTCTCCCGTCGAACCCGGTGGATGATATCCCCTTAAAGTCCCTCACCCTGGGAAGCGCTATGTTGACGAGCCGGTCGACGAATTCATACATGATATTGTTCCGCAGCGTGACCATGACGCCGATGGGAACGCCCTCTCTCAACTTGAACGTCGAGATAGATTTCTTGGCTTTTTTGATGACCGGTTTCTGTCCCGTTATCTGGCCGAGTTCAACGACGGCCGTATCGATGAGTTTCGGATTCTCCTTCGCAGCCCCCAGCCCCATATTCACGACGACCTTTATCAGTGCGGGAACCTGGTATCTGTTTTTGTACCCGAATTCATCCATCATTTTTTTGACGATGGTTTTTTTATAGTGATCTTTTAGTCTGGCCATTATTCAATAACCTCATTGCATTTTCTGCAGTATCGTACCTTGCTTCCATCTTCTATAAACCTGAAACCGACCCTGACAGCCTTGTTGCAGTTCTTGCAGAACAACAGCACATTGGAAACGTCAACGGGAAGGGTCTTCTCGATAATACCGCCGGTCGGGTTCGAGTTGGAAGGCTTTGTGTGCTTTTTCACGACATGAACCTTTTCAACGGTTACCTTTCCGGTCCGGGAATCGATCGCAATGACCTTGCCTGTTTTTCCACGGTCGTTTCCTGCTATCACTTTTACCGTATCACCTTTTTTTATGTATGCTTTCATCTCCATCCTCACAACACTTCCGGTGCCAGCGAAATAATCTTCATAAATTTCTTTGCTCTCAGCTCCCGGGCGACGGGACCGAATATCCTCGTCCCGATGGGCTCGAGCTGCGGGTTCAGCAGGACGACGGAATTGGCATCGAAGCGTATATAGCTTCCGTCATTTCTCCTGACCTCTTTCTTCGTCCGGACGATGACGGCCTTGACCACCTCGCCCTTTTTTACCTTGGCAGTGGGCGTTGCCTCTTTCACGGATACGACGATCACATCTCCGAGCGTCGCATACCTGCGGCGGGTACCGCCGAGCACCTTGATGCAGGCAACAGTCTTTGCCCCCGTGTTATCAGCTACATTGAGTTTCGTACTTTCCTGAATCATGCAGCCCCCCCTTGCGCGAGATTCGTTGCAGCTTTTTCTATGATGGAAGCTACCCTCCATCTCTTTTCCCTGCTCTGGGGTTTTGACAGAACGATCTCGACCCTGTCTCCCTGGTGCGATTGGTTCTGCTCGTCATGCGCCTTATACCGGATCTTTTTCTTCACCGCCTTGGCGTACGTGGTGTGCCTGAGTACCTTTTCGATGACAACGACCCGTGTCTTGTCCATCTTGTCACTAACGACAACCCCGGTCATGGAAAAAGGTTTTTGTTTCGTGTTACTTTGCATGTATTCCTCTCTCCTTTTCCAGCAATACGGTGAGGTGCCGTGCCAGATCTTTTTTCATCGTACGGTAGCTCCTGAAATCGGCAAGCTGTGCCGTCGTGACTTTGAGCTTGAGGTTGAACAGCTCCTTGCGCATCGTGTTGACCTTTTCTTTTATCTCGTCAACCGACAGATTTCTTATTTCTGAAGGCTTCATTTTACCATCTCTCTTTCGATGATCCTGGTTGCAAAGGGAAGTTTGTAGCTCGCACTGTTCAGCGCCTTGAGCGCAACGTCACGCTCCATACCTTCCATCTCATAGAGCACCCGTCCGGGCTTGATGATCGTTATCCATTCCACCGGATCACCTTTTCCTTTTCCCATTCTCGTTTCCGCAGGCTTCTTGGTGAACGGCTTGTCGGGAAATACCCTGATCCATACCCTGCCGGTCTTTTTAATGAACCGTGCTATGGCAATTCGTGCGGCCTCGATCTGCTTGGCCGTCATATATCCGCGTCCCAGTGCCTGCAGACCGATATCGCCGAATGCAAGGGTCGTTCCGCCCTTTGCCATTCCCTTCATTCTTCCTCTCTGCTGCTTTCTGTATTTAACCTTACTCGGCATCAACATATAACATCACTCCCGTTTCACGAAGCAATCACAGTATTTTGTGCATCCGCTTCTTCCCGTTTGTCGAGGACTTCACCCTTGAAAATCCATACTTTTACTCCGATGACTCCGTACGTCGTAAAGGCTTCGGCAAAACCGTAATCGATGTCTGCCCTGAGCGTCTGGAGAGGTACTCTGCCTTCCCTGTACCACTCGGTCCGTGCAATTTCAGCACCGGCAAGCCGTCCGGCTATCATGACCTTAATCCCCTTGGCTCCGAATTTCAGCGAAGAACTGATCGCCTTTTTCATCGCACGCCGGTACGAAATTCTCCGGATAAGCTGGAGCGCTATATTTTCTGCAACGAGCTGGGAATCCAGTTCAGGCTTCCGTATTTCAAAGATATTGATCGTGACTTCCCTGCCCGACAGCATTTTGCTCAGCTCGGCCTTGAGTGCTTCTATTTCGACGCCCTTCTTCCCGATGATGAGTCCCACCCGGGCGCTGTGGATATTGACCTTGATCTTGTTGATGGCGCGTTCGATGATGATACTCGACACTGCGGCGTGATAGAGCTTCTTTTTGAGAAAATTCCGGATCTTGTAGTCTTCATGCAGCGCTGTCGCGTAGTCCTTCTCTGCAAACCACCGTGAGTTCCAGCTCTTAATGATGCCGACTCTAAAACCTATTGGATTTGTTTTCTGTCCCAAAATTACTCTCCTTTATCTCTCATCGATTATCAGATCGATGTGACACATTCTTTTCCGTATCCGCAGCGCTCTTCCCATGGGCGCCGACCTGAATCGCTTCATCGTCGGACCAGCTGAGACCGTGATAAACTTGATATAGAGGTTATCCACATCGACCGTGCCTTTTGTCTCGGCATTCGCAACTGCCGACTTGATCAGCTTTGCTATATGTCCGGATGCAGACTTGTTGATGAACTTCAAGAGTCCGAGCGCCGCATTCACATCCTGTCCCCGTATGACATCCGCAACGAGCCGCGCCTTTCTCGGCGCAAGCCTCAGAAACCGTAATGACGTTTTTATCTCCATAAATCAACCATTCCTTCTTATGATTATGCTTTCGCTTCGGTCTCTGTCTTGCCCGTCTTTCTGTCGCCCGAGTGCATGACAAACGTCCTCGTGGGAGCAAACTCACCGAGCTTATGACCGACCATATTCTCTGTAATATAGACGGGTATAAACTTCTTCCCGTTATGAACGGCGATGGTAAAACTCACCATTTCAGGAGATACAACAGACCGTCTGGACCAGGTCTTGATCAACCGTTTTTCTTTCTTCTCGCTCATCTGCTTTATTTTTTTTAACAGGGACTCGTCAATGTACGGCCCTTTTTTCAATGATCGCGGCATCGTTCTCCTCTATTATTTTTGTTTTCTGCCCTTCATGATATACTTGTCGGAATACTTCGGTTTTCTTGTCTTGAACCCTTTTGCCGGAACGCCGGTCGGAGACACAGGATGCGGATTGCCCTGACCGGATTTGCCCTCACCGCCGCCGTGCGGATGATCGACAGGATTCATCGAGACTCCTCTGTTGTGCGGCTTGCGTCCCAGCCACCGCATACGTCCTGCCTTGCCGATGGATATGTTGATGTTGTCGATATTGCTCAGCTGTCCGATCGTGGCCATGCAGTCCAGCCGTATCAGACGTACTTCGCCGGAAGGGAGCTTAACATGCCCATAATCGCCTTCCTTGGCCATCAATTGCGCCACGGTTCCCGCTCCCCGCACAATCTTGCCGCCCTCTCCGGGCTTCAATTCTATATTGTGGATGGTGCTGCCCGCGGGAATGAACTTCAGGGGCATTGCGTATCCCCTGAGGATGTCGAGTTCCTTGGTTCTGCTC
>JAJYLM010000089.1 GCA_021787655.1 bacterium | reverse complement strand
CGAGGCCGATCGTTTCGAACTACAGCTATGATCATGAAAGCATCATCGAGAAGGGCATTGCTGCGGGAGAGATGGTTGTGACGGACGGACAGCTCGCACTTGCAGACGGAACGAAGGTCGCGATAAAGAACAACCTCACCACCGGGAATAAGCTCCGATGAATATCTCTGAATTGTTCATCAAACGGCCGGTCATGACCACACTGGTCATGCTGGCGCTCCTCCTGTTCGGTATCATAGCATACAAGAAGCTCGCAGTGAGCGACCTGCCGAACGTCGATTTCCCGGTGATCCAGGTGATGGCAAGCCTTCCCGGGGCGAGTGCACAGACCATGGCATCAGCAGTTGCCACACCGCTCGAACGGCAGTTTACGACCATCGCCGGCCTCGATTCCATGTATTCGACAAGCATGCTCGGGTCCACACAGATAACGCTTATGTTTGATCTGAGCAAAAACATCGATGCAGCTGCCCAGGATGTCCAGGCAGCTATGACCGCCGCTTCGCCGGAACTGCCGCAGGGGATGCCGAGTCCGCCAACGTATCAGAAGGTCAACCCCGCAGATATGCCGATCGTGTATATTTCGCTGACATCCAAGACCCTCCCGCTGTACACGCTCGATTACTACGGTGAAACCATGATGGCAGAACGCATTTCGATGATCAACGGCGTGTCCCAGGTGCTGGTCTATGGTTCGCAGAAATACGCGGTACGTGTCCAGGTCAACCCGCGCATCCTCTCGGGGCTCGGCATCGGTATCGATCAGATTGCAGACGCCATACAAACATCCAATGTCGAACTCCCGACAGGCGTGCTCGACGGTGAGCACTCGGCATACACCATCCAGGCCAACGGCCAGCTCACGGACGCGCATGCATTCATGCCCCTGATCGTTGCCGACAGGAACGGCAGTCCCGTGAGGATCGAGAACATCGGCAGGGCGATCGACAGCGTGGAGAACGACAAAACCGCAGCGTGGTATGTCAATCCGGGTGAGAACACGTTCCAGCGGGCTATCGTCCTCGCTGTCGAACGGCAGCCGGGGAGCAATATCGTCGGTGTTGCGGATGCCGTCAAAAAGCTTCTGCCTGAATTCAGAAAGGACCTGCCTGCGTCCGTATCCATGCACCTGCTGTTCGATCGCTCCACATCGATCAAGGACTCCATCAACGATGTAAAGACCACGCTGATTATCGCCCTGCTGCTGGTTATTCTCGTCATCTTTATCTTTTTGAGGAACCTGTCGGCAACCATCATACCGAGCCTGTCTCTTCCGTTGTCGATTTTCGGTACGTTTGCGGTCATGTACATGCTCGGGTATACGATCGACAATCTTTCCATGATGGCCCTGGTGCTTGCGATCGGATTTGTCATCGATGATGCTATCGTTATGCTCGAGAATATCGTCCGGCACGTGGAGATGGGGGAAGGGACCTTTGAAGCTGCGCTGAACGGTTCCCGGGAGATCAGCTTCACCATCCTCTCTATGACCCTGTCGCTTGCCGCTGTCTTTATCCCCATTCTCTTTATGGGCGGCATCATCGGCAAGCTGTTCCATGAATTTGCAGTCACCATCGGTGTCGCAATACTCGTTTCCGGGTTCGTGTCCCTGACCCTGACACCCATGCTGACCAGCAGGTTCATAAAGTCCATCGAGCCCAAAGAACACAGCAACCTGTACAAGCTGTCGGAACGCGGTTTCGACGCGATGTTCAACGCGTACAAAACCAGCCTCCACTGGGTTCTCATCCATAAACGTACGACCATGATATTCTCCCTGATCATTCTCCTGCTGACCGGTCTGCTGTTTGTCGTCGTGCCCAAGGGTTTTATGCCCAGCGAAGACCTCGGTGAGCTGTTCGGCATTACCGAGGCCAAGCAGGGCATATCGTTCAAATCCATGGTGAAGCACCAGCTCGAAGTCGCCCATATCATAGAGAAGAATCCGAACGTCGATGCATTCATGACGAGCTGCGGTGCGCGTGCAGGCATCACGAGCAGCAACTCCGGCGTCGTGTTTGTACGGCTGAAGCCGAAGTCCGTGAGGAAGGCCACACCCGAGCAGGTCATCCAGCAGTTGTATCCTGAACTGACAAAAATTCCCGGGATCAGGGTCTTTCTCCAGAACCCGCCGCCGATCCAGTTGAGCGGCAGGTTTACCAAGAGCCTGTATCAGTACACGCTGCAGGGATCGAACACGGACGAACTCTACAAAGAGGCGCAGCTCATGGAAGTTCTGATGAAGAAACTGCCCGGGCTCATGGACGTGACGTCGGACCTCGAGATATCGAACCCCCAGGTCAATCTCGATATCGAGCGGGACAAGGCGGCGCAGCTCGGCGTGTCGGCCTATCAGATAGAGAATGCACTCTCCTATGCGTACGGTTCGACGCAGGTTTCGACGATCTACGCGCCCGATAACGAGTACAAGGTCATTCTCGAGCTCGAGCCGCAGTACCAGCAGGACCCTTCGGTCCTGTCCCTGCTGTACGTACGATCCTCGACCGGCACGCTGGTGCCCCTCGACAGCGTGGTGAGCATGCAAAAGACCGTTGGTCCTCTGCAGGTCAACCACACGGGCCAGCTGCCGTCGGTCACCATATCGTTCAACCTGATGCCCGGTGTTTCGCTGGGTGCTGCGGTTTCGGAGATCGGCGCCCTGGCACACAAGACCGTCTCTCCGGACATCATCACCAGTTTCCAGGGTACTGCCCAGGCGTTCGAATCCTCCATCAAGGGGCTGGGCATCCTGCTGATCATGACGATCCTCGTCATTTACATCGTGCTCGGAATCCTGTACGAGAGCTTTATCCATCCCATCACCATACTTTCAGCGCTCCCCTTTGCCGGTTTCGGTGCATTGCTGACCCTGCTCATATTCCACGTCGATCTGAACATCTACTCGTTCGTCGGCATCATCATGCTGGTCGGCCTGGTGAAGAAAAACGGCATCATGATGGTCGACTTTGCAGTGGAGGCCGAGCGCACGGAAGGAAAGAGCCCTGCGGATTCCATTTACGAAGCTTCACTCATCCGGTTTCGTCCCATTATCATGACGACTGTTGCTGCAATCATCGGTACCCTGCCGATCGCCCTCGGGCTTGGCGCAGGGGCGGGATCCCGGCAGCCGCTCGGGCTTGCGGTGGTCGGCGGGCTCATCTTCTCGCAGGTGCTGACCCTGTATATCACGCCGGTATTTTATATCTACATGGATTCATTCAATACGTGGCTGACCGGGGTGTTCCGCAGGGGAAAGAAGGCAAACCCATGACTGTGTCGGTGAACTGAACGGCATGCGTTCATGCAGAATTCCTGATCTCCCTCAGGCTGACGCTGCTGATCCCGGGATTGAATGACCTGAGTTGAATGACCTGTGAGTTGAATGAAAGTCTAAATTTTGTTATTGCATGTCACTGACTGCAGGATACGGACCCATGGGTGTGGAAACGGTATTTAAAATCGATAAGGAAATAGCAACGCTGCTGGAAGGCGGGACGTGCGTGCTCAGGATGCACGACACGTCATTCCGCTCCATTGTCCTGTACGAGTACTTCAGGGCAACGGACAGGTCACTGCTCATCCTGACTCCCTCGGGTGAATACTCGGAGCGGTACGCCGATGAGCTCACCTGGCTCTCGGGCGGGGCCGTGCGGCCGAGGGCGTTCCCCTCATGGGGCATCATCCCGTACCACGGCATTTTTCCCGTGCCCGCCATTCAAGCCGAGAGGATAACCGCATTGAGCGAACACCTGGCTGCCCCGGCACACGATATCATCATTGCGTCAGCAAAAGCCCTGTTGCCGCTGCTGCCGGAGCCTTCGGTCATCGAATCACTGCGGCTCGTCATCGAGACCGGGCAGACGGTCGACCTTGCTGCGCTGTCCGTCCGGCTCGCCGAGCTCGGGTACGTCCGGCAGAATATTGCGACGGCGATCGGCGAGTTCAGCATCAGGGGAGGCATTCTCGATATCTATCCTCCGAACAGGGAGTATCCGGTCCGTATCGAACTGCTGTCCGATACCGTGGAATCGATCCGGCAGTACATGGTCGTTGACCAGCGGTCCTTCGAAAAGATCGACCGTGCGTTCATACCGCCGGTGACCGAGTTTTTCATCCGGGAGAACGACAGCAAGGTCACGTCTCCGGAAGAACTGCCGTCCGGACACGGCAAAAAAACGCTGTTCGATTACCTGAAACCGGAAACGGATATCATTATTCTGAACCCGCTCGAGGTCAATGCCGCCATCGACAGGTACAGGGAAGACATTTTCAGGCACCACCGCCAGTCAACAGAGGACGGTCGATCGGTCAATCCCGTGGAATCCATGTTCATGTCTCCGGACGATGTCCGTCAGCGGATCGCAGGATTCAGGACCATAACCATCGACAGCGTCTCCCCGGGGGATGCTGCTGTCATTGCGCTGGAACAGGCTGTTCCGGTTCAGGACATCAGCACCTTCAGCAGCGGCACCGCAGGGAGTCTGCAGTCAGTACTCGACTATGTGCAGCACATGACCCGGCGTTTCCCTGTTTCTGTCCTTGTCGTGAGGAACGACGAGAGGACAGAGCACCTGCGCACGCTTGCAGATACTGCGGGGATCGAACTCCGGACGACAGATGCAGGCTACGAAGCGTTTCTGTCCGGCCTGCACAGCGGGATTACCCTTTTTCGCGGGACCCTCGAAAAGGGGTTTGTCTACAACGGTATTCCCTTTCTGACCGAAGGCGACCTGTTCAACGTAAAGAAAGGCAGACGGAAACGGCAGATGTACCAGGGAGAGCCGGTCAGCCTCGACGAGCTGAAGTTCGGCACCTATGTCGTCCACAGGGAGTACGGTATCGGCATGCTCGTCGGCACGAAGATCATGGAGGTGGAGTCGCTGAAGAGCGAATTCATCGAGGTCGGGTACCGGGACAATGCAAAGCTCTACATGCCGGTTGAACGGGCGAACATGCTGAGCCAGTATATCCCCTCGTCCGATGCCGTTCCGATGCTCGACAAGCTCGGCGGCAGTACGTTCAGCGCCCGGGTAAAACGGGTCAGGGAAAAGCTGGAGGAGATAGCACAGGAATTCATCAACAACCAGGCGATCCGGGAGCTGCGGGGCGGGTTCGGTTTTTCTCCTCCGGACACCTTGTTTGCGTCGTTCGAGGAGGATTTTCCCTACGAAGAGACCGACGATCAGAAAAAAGCGATCGAGGACGTCCTCAACGATATGATGAGCAGCAAACCGATGGACAGGCTCGTCTGCGGTGATTCGGGCTACGGAAAGACGGAAATCGCGATGCGGGCGGCATTCAAGGCAGTCATGGACAACAGGCAGGTCGCCTTTCTTGCACCGACGACCATCCTGTCTGAACAGCACTTCAGGACGTTCTCCGGCAGGTTCAGAAAGTACCCGGTGCGGGTCGAAGTCCTGAACCGTTTCAAGACCAAAGCCGAGCGTTCCAGGATTATACAGCAGGCTGCGGACGGCGGGATCGATATCCTGATCGGCACACACTCGATCCTCAAGGAGAGCATGCGGTTCAAATCACTCGGACTCATCATCATCGACGAAGAGCACAAGTTCGGTGTGGACCATAAAGAGACCCTGAAGAAGTTCAACCCGTCCGCGGACATCCTCGTCATAACCGCAACGCCCATCCCGAGGACCCTGAAGATGGCGCTCACGGGCATCAAGGACATCAGCATCATCACCACGCCGCCCCAGGAACGGAAGGCGACCCAGTGCTATATCATGAAGTACAGCGAACCCGGGATCCGGGACCTCGTTTCCAAGGAACTGCAGCGCGACGGACAGGTGTTTATCGTGAGCAGGAAGATCAAGGGTCTGGAGGAACTTGCGGACAGGGTCGCGAGGCTCGTCCCTGCTGCGAGGGTCGCCGTTGCCCATGGCCAGATGCCGTCCCACCAGCTCGAGAACATCATGTCCCGGTTCATCAGGAAGGAGATCAACGTGCTGGTCAGTACTGCCATCGTCGAGTCGGGGCTGGACATCCCCTCGGCAAACACGATCATGATCAACGATGCAGACGCATTCGGCACCTCGGAGCTGTACCAGCTCAAGGGCAGGGTGGGGCGATCGGACCAGGTCGGCTATGTCTATTTCATCCTTCCGTTCGGCCGGCCGGCATCCCCGCCGTCACTCGCCCGGCTGAAGCTGATAGCCTCTTCCTCGGAGCTCAGTTCCGGGTTCAAACTCGCTCTCCACGACATGGAGATGCGGGGGGCGGGAAACATCGCGGGGAAGGCGCAGTCCGGCCACATCGATGCCATCGGACTCGAACTGTATTCTGACCTGGTGAAGGAAGCCATTCTCAGTATCCAGGGAGAGGCGTATGAACAGGCGGTCGAACCGCACCTGAATTTCCCGGTACCTGCATACATCCCGGACAGTTATATCGATGATCCTGAGCTGAGGATGCTGTTTTACCGGAAGCTCGCGAATGCAGATCTGAAGAGCCTCCCGGACATCGTTGCCGAGCTGCGCGACAGGTTCGGACGCGTGCCTGTAGAGCTTGAATTACTTATAAAAATAATTAAAATAAAGGTGTTGATGAAACGCGTCAGGGCTGCTAAGTTAGACAGGATCGGCAACAATTTTAGAATAACTTTTCTTCAGAGTACACCGGTTAAACCAGAGGATATTCTCCGGCTGCTGAACGAGAAGATTATACGGATGAAAGAGCAGAAGGGTATGCAGATAACGTTCGAGCCGCTTGCCGCAAAGGGTATCGACGGTGTACTGAAAACGATGGAAATGGTGGCATCAGAAGCATGAGGATAAAAACGTTTTTTATGGGGGCTGTACTGCTCGGTGTCCTGGGCTGTACGAACGGACTGTCCGTTGCCATGGGCAGCGGAACCGTGGTGACGGTCGGGAAGAACACGGTGACGCTGGACGAATTCAGGCAGAGGCTGAACAACTACGCGTCAGAGAACGGAATAAAACCTGCTGCCATGTCCAAAGATGTTATTGCGTCGCGCCTCGACAACCTCATCAACACCATGCTGCTGCTCGGCGAAGCCAAACGGGAAGGCATCACCGTAACGACCCAGGAGGTCGACGACGAATACGATCAGATGCGCCAGGGCTACACGGAAGACCAGTTCAACAGGATTTTCATAGAAAAGCTGATAGATAAAAAGATGTGGATCAAAGAGCTGAAAGAGCAGATGACCATCAAAAAGCTCATCGCAGTCCATTTTACGAATGTGAGCGTAACGCAGGCAGATGTCGTCAGCTATTATAATCAGCACAAGGACTCGTTTGACGTACCGGAAATGATACAGGCCCGCCAGATAGAAGCATCGTCCGAGGAAACAGCCCAGCAGGCACTGCGGGCGCTGCAGAGCGGACAGGCGTTTTCGGACGTTGCAAAAACGTATTCCGTCTCTCCGGGGGCTGCTGTGGGAGGGGACATGGGAAACCTGTCTGCGAACGACCTTCCCAAAGAGCTCGCCGGCATCCTGTTCACCCTGCCGGTCGGGAAGATAAGCGGTATCATGAAGACGCAGTTCGGCTACCAGATCTTCCTGGTGGAAAAGAAGACGCGCGCCCATACGCAAACCCTCGCCGAGGCGAGAAATGAGATCGTCGCGACACTGCGCACCGAAACGGTCAACAAGGAGTTCATGCAATGGCTGAAAACACTGCGGGAGCAGGAGCATGTCAGTATCAATTATACCCTGTTAAAACGGGCAGGGTTGCTGTAGAAAGGGATGATCATGAAATATATCAGTATACTTATCGTAGCGGCCGGAATTCCGCTCTTTATGGGCGCAGGACGAACGGTGGTCGACGGCATTGTCGCAACAGTCAATGGAACACCGGTCACGCTGAGTCAGGTACGGCAGCGGGCCGGGATCCTGAAGCAAAAAGATCCGGGCTCCCGTGACCTCAGGCAGAAGGCTCTGGAGGACATCATCGACGACGATATCATCTTCGATGAACTCAAAACCATGGGAGTGTCCGTTGGAGAGGGCGATGTGGATGCAGCCATAGATCAGATGTCCGAGGCAAACGGCGTACCCACTGAAACCCTGAAAGCCGGACTGAAAGCAAAGGGTGTCTCCTACAGCGCATATAAGGACGATATCAGGAGCGAGATAGCCAAATCGAAACTCGTCAGTTACAAGTTCCGGTCTGAGATCACCATAACGGACGATGATATACAG
>JAJYLM010000088.1 GCA_021787655.1 bacterium | reverse complement strand
TCGCAGGCACCCAGCCCAACTCTTTTTTTGCCTTTTCTGCACTTATCTCCATCGGATATCTTCCGAGCTCGACCCAATGGCCCGAGAACTTTGTAATACCGAGCCTGAAACCGATGTCAGCAAGGATGCGGGCAATCCCGTAGGGCAGGCCTATCGCCTTTTTCCCGAGTATTTCCGACATCCTGTCCACGGACAGCATCCCCGCGTGAAGATTGAACGCGCCCGGGTGGTTTTCGAGGATCACCGTGCAAAAGGCGTCCGCAACATCACCTTCGTATACGAGCGGAAGGCCGAACGGATTGCCCGTCACATAGATGATAACCGGGAGCTTGACGGTATCTATGAAAAAATTGTTGACGTGCCTGCCGCAAAATATGGAAGGACGCATCCTCGTAAGCATTATGTTTGGATTTTTTCTTTCAAACTCATCGAGCATCCCCTCAACGATGCGCTTGGTGTCCGAATAATAGGAAGTCTTATTCCCCTGAAGCGGAGAGTTTTCGGTAATCGTATAATCGCGATCGACGCAGCCGTACGCGGCAACACTGCTTGCGATGACCAGTTTCACCGGTTTGTTTTCCTCACAGGCTGCCAGGAGATTCTTTGTGCCGTTGAGATTGATGTCATAGGTCAGCTTCTTGTCCCTGATCTCCTGAACGATGAAGGTCAGGTGAACGATCGTATCACAGCTTTTCAACGCCTTTCCCAGGGCCTTGTCCCGGACATCGCACTGAACAAAAGCGAGCTTCTCATGCCTGAACACGGGCTCCTTGAGATCGATTCCGGTTATGGATTCGACCGCATCATTCTTGACAAGGGACTGCGCGAGAAGACCCCCCAGGTAGCCGGATATGCCGGTTATGCCTATCTTCATACTCCGCTCCTTTCTCTTTGGATTCCGTCGAGAGTAAAACGGACGAGTATTTCTACCAGTTCATCCCGGTCATAGCCATCGGTCATATACAGTTGCGCAACCTGCGAGAGCATTCCGACCATTGCCCATCCGATAGTTTTAGCCTCCAGTCGCTGCATGGGCCTTATGAATCCGAGCTGGGATGCGGTCAAAACCCTTATGCTCGTGTCCTCAGCAATATTCTTGTAGGTCTGCCATAAAATACCCGCCAGGTCTTCATTGTGGCTCAAGCCTTCGCGGAAAAGGATCATGAAGTGGCTTCTGTAGTTGTCCACATAGTCGAAGAACGCACTGTAGATGGCATGTTGTGCTCTGGTGATGTCCCCGGGGCCGGCACGCCTGCCATTGAACAGCTCCAGTTGTTTCTGGAATACATCCTCTATATAATTTCTCAGTTCGGAGCTGATTTTTACGACCGCTTCCCCGAATACGTGGGATTTGTCTTTGAAGTAGAGGTAAAACGTTCCCGTTCCCACCCCTGCTTTTTTTGTAATCATGGGAACAGTGGTTTTTCTGAACCCCTTTGTCCCTATGACCTTGATGGCCGCATCGATCAAACGCTTCCGCACGATATCTTTTTTCTTGACCATTACGGTATTCCCTCCACAGATTGGTCAGACGGGGAGCAGCAGAACCCACAACGAAAAAACCCGTACTCCGGGAATATCCTTTACCGAAAATATCCTCCGATCAAACATCATTCCCGCCCCCTTTCCGTTATCATTTACACAGAAACAATACCCTGTCAAGAATTTTGTTTCATCTTTAAAATATATTAAAAAATACTATATATCATATAGTTATATATTAATAATGAAATATTTTTCATATTTATGTCGTGTGGGTATCGGGATTGAAGATGGTAGTTTAAGATACAGCCTATGCCGGACCACGTGCTTTCTACGCCGTGGTTTTGTGCTCACTGTTCTGGATGTATTTATTTACGATCTGGTTCAGCTTACGTTCAAACAAAGGCTCGAACACGATCTCGTTGCACCCTGCCGTCAACAAGAGATCTTTTTCCTGCTGCGTACAGTCTGATGCAAGCACAACAACCGGCACCTGACTGGTCCGGGACGATGTTTTTAGGAGTTTGATCAGGGTCGTTCCGTCTATACCAGGGAGGATCAAGTCGACAAGTATCAGATCGGGAACATAATCGTTGAGAATCCTCATCGCAGACAATCCGGTGCTCGCCTCCATAACAGCACACTGATATGATTCGAGGAGGGCTTTTAAAAGCCCTGCATGACTGGCATCGCCTTCTACAACAAGTACCCTGGCCATACATTCCTTTCATGAAAACCCGGTGACGGGTCCATACGGAGATGAATCCTAAGCTGCGTCCATGGTAGCATGGCAGACCTTACAGATCACTTACAACACGGCGGAAAGCCTGTCTGGGACAGGGTTATACGGAACAGCCTTGTGCGCCCGGTGGAAACAGCGCAGCGATTATCGGGAGCCGGGGTATCAGGCCTTCCGGGACAGCCTTGGCAGGACACCTGCAAGACCGGCGCAGAGAAGGATCATGATGATCAGCCACAGCGTTGCGATGCGGTGCATGAGGAAGAGGATGGTAAGCTTGTGCAGTGCAACAATAAAGGGAACACACGACCCGAGGGCAAGGACGACAGCGGCGATCTTTACGGCAAGACGAGTACTGCCGGAGAGCCTGACAAAGAGCCTGTATGCAACAAGGATGAAGAGGACATCTGCAGCAGCACTGAGCAGCAGGATACCCATGACAACAATGCCTTCGATGCTCAGCCAATGCATGTCATCCACCAATGTTCTTTCGGGCGGCGCCAATCATTGAGGCGAACGTTTTGATACCTGCCGAATCGAGCGCGGATGAAAGATCCCGAACGAGGTTCTCCGTAATTTCCGGGTTGACGAAGTTCGCGGTCCCTACCTGCACCGCAGTGGCGCCGGCAAGTGCATACTCGAGGATGTCCTCTGCCGTGGACACGCCGCCGACACCGATGATTGGAATGCTGAGGCTTGCCGAGGCATCATAGACGAGTTTCACGGTTATCGCCTTGATTGCAGGACCTGACAGTCCTCCTGACTTTGCACCGAGGAACGGCCTCCTGCTTGTCACATCTATCGCCATGGCAGGGTAGGTGTTTGCGATACTCACTGCATCGGCTCCGCCTTTCTGAGCGGCAAGCGCGGTCTCGGCGATACTCGTCACCATGGGTGAGAGTTTCACGATGAGAGGCTTGTCCGTCACCTCCCTTACTTTGCGGGTAATCGACTGGACGACCAGGGGGTCTTTCCCGAATTCTGCACCGCCGGCTTTTACATTCGGACAGGATATGTTCAGCTCGATTCCGTCCACGCGTTTGATCCTGTTAAGCCGGTGTGCCAGTTCGACGTATTCGTCGACCGAAGTTCCGAACACATTGACGATGAGCGCCGTCCTGACATCACTGAGAGACGGCAGCACCTCTGCAAGGAACGCTTTCAGACCGATGTTTTCCAGGCCGATGGAGTTGATTAACCCTGCGGGGGTTTCCCGGATCCTCGGCCCCGGATTACCTTTTCTCGGTTCCAGCGATAGTCCCTTGGTCACAAAGCCGCCGATCCGCTCAAGGGAGATGAACTTCGCGTACTCGGTGCCGTAGCCGAAGGTACCGGAGGCACCGATGATCGGGTTCCTGAGCAGCATGCCGCCAATCTTTACCTGCAATGATCTTTTGTTCATGGGGATGTCCTGCGGGATCTTGAATCATCGAGCGCAAAAATGCAACAAGAAGCTGAACAGGCACTGACACGCCAGGAGAAACTCCGGGCCATGTTTCTGCACGAATTCCCCTGCAAATTTCCGCCGAACACCCTGTACCGCAGGCATATGATTTCCCGTACTTTTGTTGACGTTTTTACGCCGGGTCTGCTAACACAGTAGTATCATGGAGCACGGGACAGACAGCAGTACAGGCCTTTCATCCTCGGAGGCTGCGAAACGGCTGAACCGGGATGGGTACAACGAACTGCCGTCCTCAAAAAAGAGAAGTATCCTCAGGATCGCCGTCGACGTCCTGAAGGAACCCATGCTTTTGCTGCTCGTGGCATGCGGTGCACTGTACTTCACGATCGGCGATACAAAAGAGGCGATGATCCTTATCAGCTTCGTGTTCGTTGTCATCGGGATCACGCTGTACCAGGAACGGAAGACCGAGCGGGCACTCGAGGCACTGCGAGATTTGTCCAGCCCCAGGGCAATGGTCATACGCGACGGAAGACACCTGCGGATCCCGGGACGGGAGGTCGTCACCGGCGACATTGTGATCGTGTCCGAGGGCGACCGTGTTCCTGCTGATGCAGTGCTGCTCACTGCCGGCAATATAACCGTAGACGAATCACTGCTGACCGGAGAGTCGATGCCGGTGCGCAAAACATCGTGGGACGGAAAGCAGGACATGGGCAGGCCCGGCGGTGACGACCTTCCCTTCCTTTACTCGGGTACCCTGATCGTGCAGGGCCAGGGCACTGCACAGGTGCTGAAGACAGGTCTCGACACCGAACTGGGCAAGATCGGCAAGATCCTGCAGGTTCTTGAACCCGAAGAAACACTGCTCCACAGAGAGGTGCGGAACCTGGTACGAAACTTCATGATCTTCGCAGTTGCCCTGTCTGCACTCGTGATCATTGTCTATGGAATAACCCGGGCCAACTGGTCCAATGGATTTCTTGCGGGGTTAACGCTTGCCATGGCGATACTTCCCGAAGAATTCCCCGTCGTCCTGACCATCTTCCTCGCACTCGGTGCATGGAGGATCTCCAAGGAGCGGGTACTGACGCGCAGGGTTTCGGCGATCGAGACCCTCGGCGCCGCCACCGTGCTGTGCGTCGACAAAACAGGCACACTCACCCAAAACAGGATGTCTGTTAATAAATTGTTCTGCAACAACGAGTTCTACGATCTCTCTTCCGCGCGCACGGGCCCGCTGCCCGAAAATTTCCACCAGCTCCTCGAATTTGCGATACTCTCCAGCCAGAGCGATCCCAGGGATCCCATGGAGAGTGCACTGAAGGACCTCGGGACCGATCTGCTGTCCCACACCGAGCACCTCCATACGGACTGGTCAATGGAACACGAGTACCCGCTTTCGAAAGAGCTCCTCGCCATGTCACGGGTTTGGAAATCGCTCAACGGCAACAACTATGTCATAGCGTCTAAAGGCGCACCCGAGGCAATCGCAGATCTCTGTCATCTTGCCCCCGCTGACAAAAAAGACCTCGCAGAACGGGTAGGTGCCATGGCTGCAGAGGGTCTCCGCGTACTTGGCATAGCAAAGGCATACTTCAGTCCGTCTGCACTGCCCGCGATCCAGCACGATTTCGATTTTCACTTTATCGGACTTGCCGGGTTCGCCGACCCTATCAGAGAGTCAGTCCCCGGGGCACTCAGGGAGTGCTATGGCGCCGGCATACGGGTCGTTATGATAACCGGCGACTACCCGGTCACCGCATCGAGCATAGCGAAACAGATCGGGCTGAACGGTGCGGACAACGTGATCACCGGGCAGGAACTCGACACCATGGACGACGCCGTCCTCCGGAAACGCCTGGAGACCGTCAACATCTTCGCACGAGTCGTACCGGAACAAAAGCTGCGTATCGTTGACGCGCTCAAGGCGAACGGCGAGATCGTCGCCATGACCGGCGATGGGGTCAATGATGCGCCTGCGCTCAAAGCTGCACACATTGGTATAGCCATGGGAGCGCGGGGGACGGACGTGGCCCGGGAGGCAGCTTCGCTTGTGCTGCTGGACGACGACTTCTCCTCGATCGTCAAGTCTGTCAGAATGGGAAGGCGCATCTACGACAATCTGAAGAAGGCGATGGCATACATTCTCGCCATCCACGTACCGATCGCAGGCATATCGCTCCTGCCGGTATTGTTCGGGTGGCCCCTGATCCTTATGCCCGTCCATATAGCATTCCTGGAGCTCATCATCGATCCGTCCAGTTCCGTCGTGTTCGAGGCAGAAGCTGAAGAAAAAAACGTCATGAAACGAAAACCGAGGAGATTCAATGAACACTTGTTCGATAAAACGACCTTCGGCATAAGCCTGCTCCAGGGCGGCATCGTACTTGCAATCGTGCTCGGGATCTTTCTTGTTTCCATGCATCTCGGACAGGCAGAAACGGAGTCCCGCGCACTCACGTTCACGACCCTGATTATCGCCAACCTCGGACTCATCCTTACCAACCGATCATGGTCGAGGACGATTATCTCCACGCTTCGCGTCAGGAACAGGGCGCTCTGGGGCGTGGTAACCGGCGCGATGATCTTCCTTGCTCTGACGATCTACGTTCCCTTCCTCCAGACGCTGTTCAAATTCTCGGTGCTGAAGCCGCTCGACATAGCGATCTGTTTTGCTGCCGGGCTCCTGAGCATCACGTGGTTCGAGACCATGAAGCTTTCCGCACAATTGCGGGACAGGGATAAATCGGGTTAACCCCGTGCCCAGCGGTTGAGTTCCATGGCGATGAGATAGTACGGCAGTATCCTGTCGACCTTGCCCGTCGCTATGGCTTCTCTCGGCATACCGAAGATAACGGCTGTTTCCTCGGACTCCGCGATCGTATACCCTCCTGCATCCTTGATGATCTCGATGCCCTTGCGTCCGTCGTCCCCCATGCCCGTGAGAATGACGCCGGCGCACATCCTTCCATACTCGTGTGCAGCGGAGGCAAACATCTCGTTGACCGAGGGTATGAACCTGTCTTCTTCCCTGCGGGGTATCAGCGTAATCACCCGCCTGTTCTCGAGCATCCGGAGTGATATGCTGTATCCGCCCGGGCTCACAAAAATAGTCCCCTGCCTGAGCGGCTCACCCTGCTCTGCCTCTTTGACCGTAAAGCTTGTGTACTTATTCAGCCGCTGTGCGAAGGTTGCCGTAAACCCCGGCGGCATGTGTTGCGAAACGATGACGCAGACCTTCATGTTTTTGTCCAGGCCGGATATTACCCGCTGCAACGCAGACGGACCTCCTGTTGAAGACCCGATCGCGATGAGTTTAAACCCCGAGTAGACTCCCTCTGGCTCAGTCCCGGCTGCGGTAATCTTCACGATGGGTTTTGCCGCGGTATCGATGCCGAGGTTGAGCTTTATATTGATATCCGTGATCCTCCGCTGGACATTCTTGAGGTTGATGGAGTGTACGTTGAGCACCTTTTTGAGGACATCATCCTTGATGGAATACAGTTCCATGGATGCTCGCTTGACCGGTTTCGGAATAAAATCGACAGCGCCGAGTTCCATCGCCTTGAATACACTTTCAGAATCCGCCTTCGAACTGATCACGATCGTCGGCGTCGGTTTCGTGCGCATCAGAATCCTCAGAAAGGTAAAACCGTCCATCCGGGGCATTTCAAGGTCCAGGGTCACCACGTCGGGGTAAAGCTCGTTGATCTTTTTCAGGCCGTCTTCGCCGTCGGTCGCAGTCCCGGTGACACGGATCCTGCTGTCGGACTCCAGCATTGCCTTCAGCGAGCGCCGGTTAAACGCGGAATCGTCGATGATCAAAACTTTTACTTTGTCGCTCATTTTTGCGGTTTCCTGTACACCAGATCGTTTTTGAGCTGAATCAGCTTGAACAGGCTGGTCACATTGATCAGCGACTCGGCATGCCCGAGCAGCAGCCAGCCGCTGCCACCCAGTTTCTCGTAAAATCGTTCGATGAGTTTCTTTTTCGATTCGAGGTCGAAGTAGATGAGCACGTTGCGGCACACGATCACGTCCATCGACGACAGGAGGTTCATGACCGCACTGTCCATAAGGTTGATGTGCGAGATTTTGACGGTGTTCTTGATTTCGTCCTTGATTTTCAGCTTCTCGTTGAACGGTTCGAAGTATTTCTTCTTGTAGTATTCGTCCGTCACCCTGAACGATGCATTTCCGTAGATGCCCTTCCTCGAAATAGACAGTACCCGCTGGCTGATGTCCGTAGCATAAATCTCGACATTGAAGTCCTTTTCCACACCGTATTCTTTTGCCATAATCGATATTGTGTACGGCTCTTCGCCCGTGGATGACCCGGCGCTCCATATACGGAGTGAGGGCTTGCTCATGTATGATTTCTCGGCTTTTATCATCGGTATGATTTCCTCAAACAGGGCCTTGAGCTGCAGGATTTCCCTGAAAAAGTACGTCTCGTTGGTCGTCAGCAAATCCACAACAATGCTCAGTTCCTCTTCACGTTCTTTATCATACTTCAGAAAAAAGTAATAATCCTTGAACGAGTTCAGCCTTCTCACACCGAGCCTGCTCGTCAGTCTGGATACGAAAATATATTTTTGCTCGTCCGAAAAGAAGATCCCGCTGTAGTCCCTGATAAAATCCCGGAGCCTGCGGAAGTCATCGTCCTCAAGATCCACGGGTACAGTACCGGCATTGGTGAGTGTCGTCAGCATGATATCAGCGGCCTTCCTGCGATGAATAGTGTCCAAGCACGGACAGTGCCTTTTCCCGTATCTGCTGATCCGACCTGGTTCCCAGGTTGAGAAGGATGCTGCGGGACATCGCGTTATTTGCTTTCCCGAGCATGTAGATGACC
>JAJYLM010000087.1 GCA_021787655.1 bacterium | reverse complement strand
AACACGGATGGTATAATCTTTCTTCCTGCCCGACACCGGCCACACGGAAAGATTCGTGACGCCTCTCGAAATGCCCGTGACCATGATCTGACTGCTGTTGATGACCTTCACGCTTGCTATCGTTGCGTCCCCGATCGCGACTTTTGAGATGTTTGCCTGCTCTATGACCTTGCTCTGTCCCTGGACCAGCGAGATGATGTTCTCGTCCGCAGCCAGCGTGCAGGGCATTACGATAATCAGACACACAAGAAAAGACGTTTTCACGGTCATGCGGGAGCTCATGACGCTATCCTGGTTGTTGTTTTCATCGCTCAAATTCTCCGCCTTTGCCTTTGATGACCCTGATGTTGCGTTCGTGCTGGATTTGTTTCAGGTTGCCGATCTTCATGATGTCTTCCCATCCGACAACCGGCAGGCTCTCTTCTGTTTGGATGTTATCGGCATTCCGCAGAACGAAATTCAGCCGTGCCCGCTCGGACGCAAACGTCAGCAATTCTGCTTCGACCGTGGAGACGGCGAGCGTCAGGCTGCTATAGCTGTACGGGTCCGATTCCTGAAGCCCTCTTCCCCAAATCCCGCCGGTGGCAAGCACCGTGACGTTCTGCAGCAGGGTGATCGTTGCAAGCTTTGTTCCACCACCCGATGCCGGGAAGGAAAACGTGCCGAGAATATCGACATGATCCCCCGGCCGGATGAGGCCGGATACGCTGCTCTGGTTGTCCACCGCGATCGAAATCGCCCGTTCATTGTCCTTGATCAGGGACGTAAACCCCGAACCTTTTGCCGCTCCGAGCATCGTCCACTGCAGGGGCTCGCCTTTTTCAACCTGCATGACAACCCTGTGCCCGACAACGGCATCGGCGTCCTTTTGCTGGATCGTCGTGTGGGAAAGATACCGTTTTGGCTGCGGTTGTGACGTAAGATTGTCCTTTGTCACGATCGTTCCGGGTTTTATATCTGTTTTTGCAACAAGGACCTCGACGGTCTCCAGTTCGCTGTAGATGGAATGCCTGAATGCAGCCAGGTACACCTGTATCAGAACAATCGCGACGATGCCGCTGACCACGCCGATGATGATTTTATGGTTTTTTTGTAATTTCATTGTGCCTTCTCTTTCACTTGTTACGGTATTGGAAGGGAGATAAATCCGATGAGAAAACCAAAGTACCTGCTCATCGCTTTGCCGATAAGCTGTACGGCCATACCTGCACCGATGACAACAACGACCGACACGATCAGGTATTCGACCATTGCCTGTCCTTTAATTTTGTTTAACTGCGTAGGTGATGATCGAAACATGGTTTGATTCCTCTTCCGCATTGACGATCAACAGGCGGGTATCGGATCGATACATCGCCATGCCGTGTGATTCGCGCAGTTTCGTGTAACCAAGGGATGCAAGCCGCGAATCGTAATAGACGAGAACTGCGGCGACGGTCGTCTGCGCCGTGTAATGTCCGATGGAAAAACGTTTTGTCTGTATCGTGTTGACCTTTTCGGCTGACGGGTAGGCCGGAAGATCTTCGGAATCGTGAACAGCAGTATCCAGAAACCTTTCTGCATCAAACCCATGCTTCACCCGGAGACTCACATATTTTGTAGAGCTGCCGTTTGCAAATGCAATAACGGGCTCTATCGCGTTCATAAGCCCGGATGGTGAAGCCATCCCTTCCCTGCCTGCTGCCCGGTCAACGTGCACAGAGAGTCCGCCGTTTCTGTCGCGGTAGAAGGGAAGGTAGCGGTCGCTGCGCACCTTTGAAAGCATGTCGCCATGGTCATTTTTCTTACCGATGAGCATTTCCATTTCCTGACCGTTTATTGTAACCTGCACGCTCTCATGCGGTATGTCCGTCAATTCATCTTCAGGAGAAAACAGGTCGTAAACAGTGCTTCTGACGTTGGAACCAATCAGCATGATGCCCAGTACAACGACCACCAGTATGCAGACGAACAGTTTGTATGAACGTTTTCTCATATCAGTTGCCGAGGATCGACGGGTTCTCCAGGTCTATCCCCGAGTCTCCGCCGCTATTACTGCCGCTGCCATTGCCATTACTGCTGCTGTTCTGAAACCCTTCTGCCACGGCAATAGCCCACAGGCTGTACTTCAGGGCCTTTCCGGTAACGCTGCTTTCTTTCCATGTATCCAAAACGACATAATGCCTCGCACCGGTCGTGACCGAAAGCTTGAACAAGGGGTAGTGCCTGCCTTGCACCCTGAGTGCGGTACCGTTTATTCCAGCTACCTGTCCGAGAAGACTTCCGAATTCACCCAGCGAAGTGCCTGCAAGGCCGATCTGCGGCGCCCGGTGATTGGCGGCAATTTGAGTCTCAGGACGAAAGAATAATGCTTTTATCGAATCCGGCGATGGATCACTCCCCCCGTTTCTTCCTGCCTGCCATGCGCTGTAGCGAACTGCCATAATCGACCGCTCTTTTAGAACAAGCATGTCCGCGAAAAACAGCACGCTGCTGAGCATGATAAGGAGAACCGGCAACACAATGATGAATTCCGTGATGGACTGACCTGCTGTATCGCGAAAGCTGGTATCGGCAGTTCTGACCAAAAGGGCAAGCCAGTCTGCGGCGAACGCCACGGTTCGTTTTACCGGCGTGAACGTACGGTCCGGGAGATCCATATATCTATGGTTGTTTATCGACTTTTTAGCAGTGCTTGTTTGTAGGATAGACTTCATATCTGTTGTCAGTGCAGGATGAGCTTTTCATCCATCCAGTTTATTATGTTATTGGACGATTTGAGTCCTGCTTGCGCTGCGATCGCTTTCAAAGCCGTGAATTTGGTAAGATGGGCATCCCAGTCCATCTCGAGCAATATATCCCCGGGCTTTGTACTCGGGCTTTGAGGTCGCGCCTGAGAAAGAGCGACAAATCCCCACGGATTCCTGTTTTCCGGGAGCAGACTTTTATTGCTGATAAATACCGGCTGTTTCGATGCGCCGAGGTCTGTCGCAGCAACAGCCATAAAGAGGAATTCTTCGGCCCGCGGGTGCAGTTTCATAGGAACCGGGAGCTTTGTCGGTGAACTCGTTTTTGTCGTCGTCTTTACCGACAGATCGAGCCTGCAGAAATATTGCTTCCGCAAGGGAACGGATACGACACTTCCGGCAGTGCCGTTCGCACCGTTACCGCACTTTTGAATTACACAATTGACAAAGAAGGATTCCATTGTCTCCGGTGGGGCGTCATCTTTTGCCCAGAATATTTTATTGCAGGAGCTCTGTTTTTTTACAGTGGTTTGGCAATTGTTGCAGGGATCCGGATCGTTATAATCCGTCGTTACATAGCACCAGTCTGCACTGCTGCTCTTGGTGCTTTTAACGTCAGACGTCGATACGGACGGTTCGTGTGCCTTTTTGTTCGCATCGACGGCCTGCGGGTAATTGTCGTAGCTGTGACTGTCACTGAAGGCGGTCGAGATGGCACCGCTTGATGAAATGGTTCCGGGATCCAGTGCTTTACCGAGCAGTCCCAGGGCCTGCGACAGAAGAGGGAATATTGTGTCGATCGTTTTGCTGATCTCCTTCATGATCGCAGTAATGAGGTCCTGAAAACTGCCTTTTTCAACATTCAGGGATATGGCCTGCTGCTGAAGTGGCGGCGGCACCTTGTCCGATGGTTGATACGGATAGGGAATGGCCAACGGGCTATGGTCATTTGCGCCGCTTGCAAGCTCGACAGCCGCGGGTACTGTATAGGGGAAATATTTTGCTATTTTCTCTTCGAGTTTCGACATCTCTACGGCCGTATTCCACAGGCGCTTTATGGCCTTGTTGGCAAAGTTCAAAACCAACGGTAATGCCGTTGCACAGGCCTCCCCGAGGCCTGCCCACCACAATGTCGCGGAGCACACGGCCAATATCGCAATAGCAGCGACGATGATGATGATTAACTCCACTGTAAGAACGATCCCCTGATTCAGGCCAGCTATAAGATTCAGCCCGCGCGCCTCCCAGACTGCGCCTGCAATTGACGCGCTGTCAGCGGTATTCTGCATATCCATTTTGTAGGAAAGCTCCCTGCCGACATTTGCAACTGCGGCGACGAATATGATGAGGGTTATCAGCGTTATGACAACAAAGACCAGTGCCTGGCCTTGTTCACCGCCTCTTCCCGAGCGCAGCCCTTGGATACTCATGGACACTCCTGGCGGACGATCCTGCTGATACCGGTCTTGTCTTTGTCCGTATGATACTGAGCCCTGCCGTTTTTATAGGTCCCCGACCGGTAGACCTCGTCACTGGTGTAGCTGTGCTTGATGCCCCGGTTGTCCACATAACTATAGGTACACTGCGATGGATCCGAGGGCGAGGATTGGTTCAGTGCCTCTGCCGTCAGCGTCGCTTCTGCGGACAACGGGTAGAAATATTCGGTACCGATTATGGATGCTATGGTGTTGACCCATCCGCTGTCCGCAGAGGTGTAGTTTGACAGTATGGTTAAAATACCCGAGCCTTTCGTGCCGATGATCTTGTTGATCAGCGGAATGGTCAGCAGTGCAAGATAATCGATATGCATGGTAATATCATCGCCGGACTGGGCGGGGTTCGTCACCATCATTGCATCGGTAAACTGACGTGCGTACGCATAGCGCAGCAGCACAGTCCCTGCATCTCCGAACAGCCCGGCAACAGTATCGAACACACCCGATGCAACGGACAATCCAGCCAGCCCGTCGAGCCGCGGGGATATGGGCGTCATGGACAGCGTTGCGGCCTCCTTAATGGCATCGGGGTTGTCCGGCTGAACAATCGCCGTGCGTGCTGCGTTGAATGCTGCGTACTCGACAAAGAGTTTCGTTTGTGCAAGCAGGGAGAGCTGCACAATGGCGAGCACTGTAATGAGGACCAATGGGAAGGAGATGATGAACTCCACCATGGACTGTCCTGTTTCGCTGCATAGTCGTTTTACCCGATCCGCCCTGATTATGCCCATCCATCCGAACATGAACACAAAACCATCCCTCTTCGATACACCTGTCCGTGATCTCTAATGTTGCGAGCTCTGTGAAGTAACATTCTCGATCTGCTGGCTCGCAGTATTCACACCTTTGATGAGCTTGTCCCTGAACACGCTGAACGCTGCAATGAGCGCGATAGCGACAAGCAGTACGATCAGGATGTACTCTGTCATACCCTGCCCTCTCTGACCGCTGTTCTGCGGTGTTTGTAAAAGATTGAAAGAAACCATATTACCTCCTTGACAACGATTATATATCGTATATTACCGCAGCATTGCCGTTGTCAAGACATTTTTTACGAATCTGATTATTATGGCTGCATACTACCCGTTGGAAGCAGCTTTTTTGATTTTTTTTACTCTTGATTTATTGCACGATTTATTTATAATTATTTTAAGGAGGCTACCTATGATACGACTACACAAGTTCACCCTATTGGCTCTTGCAGCTTTACCACTTCTGGTTTGTACAGTGCTCGTTTCAAAAGCCCATGCAGCAAGATATTACAGGCAATATCCACCCAATAATGGATATTCCTATGAGGACCGGCGTACGGGACTGTACATGGGTGGTTCTCTCGGTTTTGACACCCCTGAAGGTTCCAGTCAGCAGGGTATGTATGCTGGGTTCGGCTGGACGTTTAAGTTTGGATTTCAGTTTATACCTGAACTTGCATTGGAATTTGATTATCACGAATCGTTTGGCAACTTTTCGGACTATGGTGTTGACGGTACGTGGACATTTTTACAACTCCCGGCCTTCGCTATAAAACCGATGATTCCCCTGCCGTCGAGCGATCTCTATTTTATTGCCGGTCTTTCCTATGATTTTCTTCAAAATACGACGACCAACCTCCCGATCAACGGCACACTGTCTTCGAACGGTCCAGGCTATGACGTTGGCATGGGGTATGAATGGTATATAACACCGAATGCAACCTTTGGGGGTGAAGCCATCTACCATTATTACAGCAACAACACGTTCACCGCGAGCGGCGGCGGTGTCAGCAGCACGTTTGCTTCCAACTACTATCAAGACATGAGCTTTACTTCATGGAATCTGAACCTGGCGTATCACTTCTGATGTTCAGGCCTGATGTTCTTACCACAAAACAAGGCACGCCGGAACGTGCCTTGTTTTTTTTAGCATGGATCCTGCCGGAATCGATGCGCAGGGAGCGGGCCTGATAAACCTTATGCTGCTCTTCCTCCTGTCATCATACTATCACCTGTCTCCCTGCCTTCCCTCTCGTTCCTGACGTCCGCGGCCACGGCCCTGACCTTGCTGGGGGCGTTCATACCTCTGACCGCGGTTCTCGCCTTGTGCCGGACGTTCATACCTCTGGCCTCTGTTCTGGCCCTGGGCAGGACGCTGGTACCTGCCGCCCTGCGGCTGCCCCGGGTGTTCACGGATCCACTGCCGGTGTTGTACAACCTCGGGTCTCCGTTCATATTGCTGCTGCCGCTGGTATCTGAACTCCTGACGCTGCCGGGCAGGGATCGGATGATAGTCACGGACGCCCCAGGTCCTCTGGCGTTCCCAATACCTGTTCCGTTGCCAGCCCCTCCAGTTCCTCTGCAGTTCCCGGTCAGGAATGTTCTGATAGACCCACGGGTGCCCGCGCCAGTCTCGGTCCCTGTAGTATTCTCTCCACCGGGGATCGACATCATAATAGAACTGCGGTACACGGTTATAGTAGTACCAGCCACGGTTATAATACCGGGACCTGTACCAGCCCCCTTGCCATGGACGCCACCACCATCCGTTCCAGAAAAACAGATCTGCCCCGACATTCGGAACAACGTAAACGCCATTGGTATCGGGCAGTACCACAACAGCCGGCGGTACGCCGAAGACAATGGGCGGCGGGAGTGAGATGCCGACGCTGATTTCGACACCCGCCATAACGGGAACAGAGACGACCATTGCAGACACAAGAAGCAGGATTCCGAACAATACTTTTTTCATTGGCTTCCTCCTTTTCCGCTCACCATACTTTGCTGTATACTATACCTTCCCTGATCAATCAATACTGCCGGTGTCTCCTGCAGCAGCTTTCCGCTTTTCACGGCTGTTTGTTTTTCTGTTTTTCAAACCTGTATTTTGTTGTATGGTGAAACGCAAGCACAATACTGGAGGGGAACTCATGAAAAAGTTGGTAATCCTGTTTTTTGCAGCAAGTATGCTTGGTATCAGTGTCCGCGGCTCTGCTGAGGGTCCGGTGTTCAACCGGAAGTTCGACCCCATCGTTATCCATGCCACGCAGCTCGCTCCCTTCCTTGGACACACGATCTCAAACATACGGGTGTTCAAGGCCGTTCCCGGTCATCATTCAAAAACCTCGAAGAGGTTAGCTGCCCGGGCACTATCGTTCCAACCCATTCCCTTTCAAATTGACGAGAGAGATGCGAAGGGCGACTGGATCTTTAATTACGACAAACACGGCAAGCCTGTCCCCATGAAAAGGCCGTCGCTTGCTCCGCAGGACGAACTGGTGTTTATGGCGAAGGATGCGGGACCGCAAGCTGCGCCGGGCCGACTGAGCATACCGGGTGCAGCGGTCATGGAGATAGAGCTGACCGACCCGATTGACACTGCCCATGCGTACGTCTACCTTGCGTCGTACCAGGACAACCCTCCTCCCCTGTCTCCGGTTCAGTACGTCCGCTACGATCCCAACAACGACCGGGTAACTGCACCCTTGTACGTTATGGCGTTCTCGAAAAAGGCGCCCCTGTCGTACGATTACTTCGCAGTGCCGAAAGCTTCGGGCGGCGAGGGCATCAACATCTTCGACGGCTTCAAGATGAGGCTCGATATCAAAACCTCGCTCGTCAACATTCACCGGGACGAGGATGATTTTAAATCGCGGCTCGTGGGTTACATCCAGGGACCGGTGCGGGTGATACGCAGGGTGGCAAATTCCATGGACATCGTGTTCGGTATCCAGTCGCCGTCGGTTTTGTCGGACAGCATGTACTACTATGATTATTTCCAGTTTCCGACGATCGTCGACATTCCGATCGATCTCCAGAGGCTCTACATCGTCAAGAAGGCCCGGCTTGTCACGACCACGGACTTCAACCACAATGCACTCGGCATGGAGTTCTACAATTCCAACAACCCCGGGGGACTCAGGATTACCGGCAAGATGAGCCCTGCGCAGAAGGACCTCGACCGCGCGCCATACGACTGGGCTGTCGTTGCGGGTCCCCAGGGCGCATGGATGAACAGGGTGGTGATGGGGAAAGACGTCCCGTTCACCAAGCAGCTATACTTCGTTGACGATATTTCCCAGCCGGATCCGCCGGAGAACGAACCTGGACAGATCGGCAGTACGGGATACGATTTCGGCAACCTTATGAAGGCAAAGAAAGGCACCTACACCTTCACCTCGTACATCTATGTCCCGGTAGGATACAGGCCCGGCGACGAAAAGCCGTGGCTGAATATTATTGACCATCCGGTCACGAGTGTGGTTTACTTGAACGGTCAGCCGGTGACCCCTACATCGTGGATGCCGGAAAAACGATGATTTCTGAAAACAGCCGCGGATC
>JAJYLM010000086.1 GCA_021787655.1 bacterium | reverse complement strand
ACAAAACAACCGGCTCCTCAAACAGCCGGTCGAATGACGTATCAAGATTTATCTCGAGGCTCACGTGGTCCTGCCGATCTCCCTGGCTATGGCATCGAGCACTCCATTGATAAACATGAACGAGTCTCTGGTGCCGTACTTCTTCGCGATTTCCACGGCTTCATTGATGATGACCTTCATGGGAATGGTGACCTCGTAGACGAGTTCGTAAATGGCAAGCCTCAGGATGCTTTTATCGATGATCGCGATCCTCGAAATGGTCCAGTTCCGGAGATGGTTGGATATGTAAGAATCGATGAGATCGAGGTGCGCAACAATACCGAGGATCTTGTCCACAGTCGCCTGATCCCATTTGTTCCTTCCTGCAAACAGCCTGACCGAATCAGATTCATAATCATCAAGGATGTCAACGCTGTATAATGCCCTCAGGAGTGTTTCTCTTTCTTCCCTTTTTCCCATCGAATATCGTTCTCTCTGCTCAGTTCCTTCTTCAGGTTGGCAAGCTCGACCGCAGTCATGGCTGCCTCGTATCCCTTGTTGCCCTGCTTGGTCCCCGCCCTCTCTATCGCCTCTTCTATGGTCTCGGTCGTCAGGATTCCGTACACAATGGGGAATCCGAGATCCAGTGACGCATGTGCAATCCCTTTCGTTACCTCTGCAGCGAGGTATTCATAGTGGGACGTCCCGCCCTTGATGATCGCACTCAGCGCGATGACCGCATCGAGATCTTTCTGTGCGAGTTCCCGGGCAAACAGCGGGATCTCAAATGCACCCGGCACCTTGATTAAGAGTACGTCATCCTGCTTCACACCAAGCCTCGTCAAAGCATCCAGCGCGCCGTCAACCAGTCGGTCCGTTATAAAATGATTAAACCTGCTGACCACGATGCCTATCTTCAGGCCTTCTCCGTTTAACCTGCCTTCGAGTATCTTCATGTGTCCTCCTTCGCTCATTTTATGTGCAGGATATGTCCCATCTTGTCCTGCTTTGTCTTGAGATACCGTTTATTAATGTGGTTCGGCTCTATCTCAATAGGTACCCGTTCGACGATTTCGAGTCCGTACCCGGTCAGCGCATGGAGTTTCTTCGGATTGTTGGTCATCAGCTTCATCTTGCAAATTCCGGCATCCGCAAGGATCTGTGCACCGATACCGTAGTCCCTGAGATCCGCGGGCAGTCCGAGGGCGTTGTTTGCCTCCACGGTATCGAGACCGTCATCCTGCAGCTTGTACGCAAGTATTTTGTTGGCAAGGCCGATCCCCCTGCCTTCCTGGCGCAGATAGAGGATCGCCCCCCTGCCCTCTTTCTGGATAATCTTCATTGCCTCGTGGAGCTGGTTGCCGCAGTCGCACCGCAGGGATCCGAACACGTCACCCGTCACGCACTCCGAGTGAACCCGGACAAGGACAGGGTCACCGCCGCTCACATCGCCTTTCACCATGAGCAGGTGCTGGTTGTTGTCGAGATCGTTTTCATAGACCAGGGCCTTGAAAACCCCGCCGTATTCCGTCATGACATCCGCCTCTGCGACCTTTTTCACGAGGCGTTCCTGCTTCATCCTGTACTGGATGATGTCCGCAATGGTAACGATGCCGATGTTGTGCTTGTGCGAGAACTCCTCGAGGTCCGGCATGCGTGCCATGGTTCCGTCGTCCTTCATAATCTCGCAGATAACTGCAGCAGGATTGAGCCCCGCAAGCCGTGCAAGATCAACGGACCCTTCGGTCTGTCCTGCACGTGCAAGCACGCCGCCTTCCTTGTACCTGAGCGGGAACACATGTCCCGGCCTCACCAGGTCCCACGGCCTGGACTTCTCATCGATGGCGATCTGGATCGTCTTGGCCCTGTCATACGCCGATATTCCGGTCGTCACGCCGTCACGACCGTCAATGGATACGGTAAATGCTGTACCGAACCGTGATGTGTTCTCGTTCACCATCAGGGATATCTGCAGTTCGTTGAGCCTTTCCTCGGTCATCGAAAGGCATATCAATCCCCTGCCATAGGTGGCCATGAAATTGATGACGTCCGGTGTCGCCTTTTCCGCAGCGATCGCAAGATCACCCTCGTTCTCCCTGTTCTCGTCGTCAACGAGAACAACCATCCTGCCTTGTTTCATTTCTTCTATTGCTTTTTCCACACTTATTATCGGCATTATGCAAATCCTCTCTCTTTCAAAAATGCTTCGGTTATAGGGACAGACTTGTCCCTTTTCAACATACTTTCAACATATTTTGCAATGATATCAAATTCTATATTTACCACAGCTCCCGTTTTCTTTGCCTTGAGGTTCGTATGCTCATAGGTGTACGGTATGACGGCAATAGAAAACACGCGCTGTTCCCTGACATCGTACGGGGTTACACTGATTCCATCGACTGCTATAAAGCCCTTTTCTACAAGATAAGGCGTTTTTGCCGATAATTCAAATGTAACGATGTGATAGCTGCCGGACTGGCGCATACCGGTCATCTGTGCGGTACAGTCTATATGGCCGTTGACGATGTGGCCGTGCAGCCTGTCCGACACCCTGCGCGGCATCTCTATATTGACAATGTCCCCGCTTTTGAGCTGTCCGAAAGCAGACTTCCCCATGGTTTCCGATGACAGGTCAAAGATATACCTGTTGTCCGCAGCATTCGTCAGGGTAAGACAGGCGCCGTTGACCGCGATACTGTCACCTGCTGCGGCACCGATGAGCGCTGGTATCTTCACACTGATCGCTGAACCAGTATCCTGCTTTTCCATCCGCTCAACAATGCCTGTGTGTTCGATCAGTCCCGTAAACATACGCTCACCATTCCGGATAGCCTGTCATGAGGCAGTCAGCCCCGGGAGTATCCCAGTGAACCTCTTTGAATCTGATCGCGTTCTTCATGCTTTTCAGAACAACTCCTTGAAATGGATACAGGCCGTCGGATCCGATAATCACGGGCGCAATGAACACATGGAACTTATCAACGAGCCGTGCCCTGACAAGACTGCCTGCAAGGCCGGCCCCGCCCTCAACAAGGATATGCATAAACCTTTTCCCGAGAAAATTCAATGCATCCCGCACCGGCAAAACCTGCGCCGTCGTTTTTATCCTGACGACCTCCACCCCCTTGCGTTCGAACGCAGCGGCACGTGCCGTGTCTGGGCTTGCTGTGAGAATGATGGTTTTATAGTGCGCATTCTGGCCGGCAATGACCTTCGCACGGATCGGCGTGCGCAGGTGTGTGTCGAAGATAACCCGGTATAACACTCTGTCCCGCATGGACACGTGCCTGACGGTCAATGCAGGATCATCGTTCATGACCGTTCCCACGCCGACGACGATGGCATCGACGGTGTTCCTCAGGGCATGCACCTGTTTCCGCGCACCGGCAGAGGTGATCCATTTCGACGACCCGTCATGTGCCGCAATCCTCCCGTCCATGCCCAGCGCAAGCTTCAGGCTGACAAACGGCAGCGATGTACGCACATGCTTGAAATACGCTTCGTTCAACCGGGCCGCCTCCTGTGTACACACACCGGAGACGACCTCAATCCCCGCCCTTTTCAGGTGAGCTGCACCGCCTCCTGCGACCCCGGGATTCGGATCACGGTTAGCAAGCACAACCCGGCTGATACCAGCCTGCAGGATCGCACGGGTACACGGCGGTGTCCTGCCGAAATGATTACATGGTTCGAGGGTCACGACCAGGGTACTGCCCTGCGGAATCCTGCCGGCATCCCGGATCGCCATCACCTCTGCATGCGGCTCGCCGGCCCGGTGATGAAAACCCTTGCCGATCACCCGGCCCCGCGCATCAAGAAGGACTGCACCAACCATGGGATTCGGCGACGTCATGCCTTCAGCTCTGCGGGCGAGTCTGATGGCGAGTTTCATAGCAGCGGTATAATCGTTGTGCATACCCTGTCTCCCTGAGCGGGAAAACCTATTTGTCCTTCAACTTCGACAGTATCTGGGTGCCGCTGATGAGCCAGTGGCCGTTCTCCTGGATAAACGTCCACTGAACCTTTGTCAGTTCTGTGATCGTCTGCGGAATCAGGCTCTTGGTGACAATGGATGTCCTCTGGTTCATGACCGCAATAGCTGACGTGCCGGCGACATTGATCGATATGTTCGAGAAGCTGACATCGATCTTGTCATACCTGCTGAAATAATCCTCCAGCGCCTGCCTGTTCTGATCGTTATTGCCTGCCACATCCTGAAGAGCGAGCTGAACATTCTTTGTTACCATGGCCTGCTTCTGCCGGCCGATGATGGCAAGTATCTGCTCTTGCGCGATCTCCTGGGGTGAAGGACCGGGAGGCGGCGCTGCACTCGCTACCTTCTCCTGCACCTGGCGCTCGGGACGAGGCGCTGCCTGCTCATGCCGGATTTCGCGGACCTCTTTCCGGGTCCGTGGTGCAGGCCTCCGCTGCTCCTGGACGGCAGGCTGCTGTGCCGGCGCAGGTGCAGGGGGTGCCGCGGCGGTCCGGACAGGAGCAGTCCCCTCTGTTTTCAGGGTGATGGTGATGTCCTGCTCTTTGCCTTTTTTTGAACACGCCCCCATGAGGCCGGCAGCCATAACAGCTGCGCCTAAACAAAGAACGACAAACTTCTTAGATCGTATAGCTAACTTCATATATCTTCTGTGGTTCTTTTTTCCCTTTTATAGCTACTCTATCCAGGGGGGTTATGGCAACATCATTGCGGACCGACTTGTATGTCGTTTCACATATCAAAATCTGACCGCCTTCGGTCAATCCCTCTATCCTCGATGCAAGATTTACTGTATCACCGATTACCGTGTATTCAAGCCTTTTTTCCGATCCCATACTGCCTGCCACGACAGGACCTGTTGCTATGCCGCACCCGACGGCGAGGTGCTTGTTCTTCCCTTCCGCCTTCCACCGGTCGTTCAACGCCTTCAGCGCACGCTGCATGTCAACCGCTGTCTTCACCGCACGCAGGGGATCGTCGGTGTGCGCGTACGGCGTGCCGAAAACGGCCATGATCGCGTCGCCGATGTACTTGTCGAGTGTACCTTCGTACGAAAAGATCACGTCCACCATAACGGTAAAATATTCCTTGAGGATACCGACGACCTCCTCAGGCGTCATCCGCTCCGACATGGAGGTAAAACCCCGTATATCCTGAAACAGGATGGTTGCAGTTTTCCGTTCACCGCTGATCGATATCTCCCGTCCCTGGATCAGCCGGTCAGCAACGAGCTCGGATACATACCGTTTAAAGGTATGCTTGATGTGTTCCCGCTCTTTCAGTCCGTCGACCATGAAGTTGAAACTCGAGGCCAGCATCTGCATCTCGTCCCTCGTGGTGACGTCGACGTGCTGGTTCAGGTCCCCCTGTTCGACCCGCTTCATGGCATCGACGATTTTATAGATGGGCTTGGTGATGTTCAGGGACAATCCGAAGGACGCCATGACGCCGAGGAGGATGAACCCGAAGGTAAAGAGCAGTGTAACGGTCCGCGCCGTCTTCACGGATGCATCGAACCTGTACAGCGAATACCCGATACTCATGGTACCGATGAAATTGTTCGCAGGCTTCAACACCACATCGATGGGGAGCAGGTGACCGAGGCTGTCATACACAGCGCTGTCCCCGGCGGTTTCAGCCTTCATGAGGTGTGCACGTACTGCCCCCGGTATCTCACCGGGCAGGCGTTCATCGCCCCCGCCCGTTATCTTCGCAAGCAGCCGTTTATTGATCTCCGAATCGACGATCGTGTTCTGTGCGTCCGTGATCACGACATAGAGAATATTGTTGTCGAGCTGGGGCGAGAATTTCAAAAACTCTTTTGCGAATGCCCAGGGGTCCGTTCCGCTGCCGCCCAGCAGTGCAAGTGCGCCGGTTATCTGTGCCATATTGATTGCCTTTGCCTTCATCTCGTTCCGCATGCTCCGTTCCTGGCGGATGACCGAGGTATACGCAACGATCACCATGATGGTGAGGATGAGCGATGCAACAAGCAGTCCAAGCTTTACTTTCAGGCTCAGGAGAAAGTGCTTGTTCATAGAACGAGATAGTCGAGTCCGATGGTATAGATATAGTGGTAGCCGTACAGGAAGGTGTTATACAGGGAATACTTCAGGGCACCGGTCAGGAAGAGACTGGGGGTTATGCTCAGGCGGATACCGGGAACGATATTGACCATAACCTGCTGTACGGTATAGGCAGTTTTGGTGCCTGCAAAATTGATGTCCGTTATCCTGCCCTCATACGATGTGTTGACCTCAAAAAAGCCTGACAGGGACATACCCAGCGGGATGCTGAATGCCGTATTGAGCATCTGGATGTCATTGTTCGGTTTCCGGTGGGTTGTGGGATCAATTCCGGTCAGCCGATAGCCGATGTTCGAATCCCACTGGACAATCCCGAGGTCCCTGGTATAGGCAAGATCGACCTCGAGATCCGTGCCAGCGGACCCGACGCCGATAAATCCAGTGGGAAGGTAGATTGTTCCATACACTGCAAGCATGGGCGAACGCAGGAACTGATACATAAACCGTATCGCGGGGTTGCTCAATCCGCTGCTGCTCCTCGTTATCTCGTCAGTACCGCTGGGATTTGAAGGACTGGTGATCAACTGGCCGACATCGGCACTCACGTACGGTATGCTTGCGGAAAGGTTCATGTCAGAGGTCAGGTTATAGCTGACATTGAGGATCTTATAGACGAGGCGCTCGGACAAGTCATTGCCATAAACCGTTGCCATATCCTTGCCCATGTAGGTGTCCACCTGTGCGTAGTACACATAAAAGCCTCCATCAAGGATATCGGCCTGTCCGGTCTTTGCGGTCAGGGTGAACAGCGGAAACGTGGTCTGCTTTTTTCCCTGGATCGAAGCAATGCCGCCGATAGCCCCGAGCTGGGCGTGTGCGGTTCCGCCTGCCAGCGCCAGGACCAGAACGGCTGCAGTAACGGTACTAAAGTATTTGGTCTTCATCTGTTTGTTATAACTTATAGCCAATCTTCCGCAGGAGTTCCTTCCTGCTCCTGCGATCGTCACCGGTCTCCACACCCTTCGGCGGAAAGCCGTCGATCACGCCCATGATTCCGCTGCCCTGATCGCTCCGCGCGATAATGACCTCGACCGGATTTGCCGTGGCGCAGTAGATGCCGCACACCTCCGGGCAGTTCTTGATGGGATTCAGCACGTTGATCGGGTAGGCATCTCTGAGCAGAACGCAGAAAACGTGGCCTGCGCCGATGTCCTGGAGTATCCGGCTGCAGTTCTCTCTCAGTGCTTCATCGTTTCCCTCGGTCCGTATCAGGCATGGCCCGGATGCTTCGGTGAATGCCACACCGAATTTCGCCTGCGGCACCGTGGTCGCTATCACCTCGTAAAGGTCCTCCGCTGTTTTGATGAAATGGGTCTGCCCGAGAATGATGTTGCATCCCTCGGGTACGGCGATCCTCAACGATTTCAAATCCATTCAGCCTCCTCTGACGAATATGCGCCCCGGACACAGGGTCGTCCTCTGTATATATTCACAGGTTCGTCAAAAACGCAACAGCTCCGTCGACCGCAGTTCGTAATGCCCTACGGGTTGACACCTGCGGTGGATATCGGATACGATGCACTGGTGAGGTATAATCGTCGTCTATGAAAAGGATAGAACAGACAGCCGGGAATATTACCGTCGGCATCACCGGTGCCAGCGGGGCAGTGTATGCACGTGAACTGATCCGGTGGCTTGCGGACAACGGTTACCATGTGGATGCGATCGCATCGGAAACCGGCAAACGGGTGTTCGAGTACGAAACCGGGATACCCTTGAAGTCATCTTCGCTGACCAGCAAGCCGCACCTGCTCACACTGCACGACAACGACAATCTGTTTTCACCCCTGTCGAGCGGCTCCCGCAGGCAGGGCAGCGTCAGCAGGGTCGTCATCGTTCCATGTTCTATGGGAACGCTCGGGAGGATTGCCTCGGCAAGCGGTTCAAAGCTGATAGAAAGGGTTGCCGATGTTGCACTCAAGGAGCGGAGAAGGCTCGTCATTGTCCCCCGGGAAACGCCGTTCAACACGCTGCATCTGAACAACATGCTTGAACTGTCGCGTGCAGGTGCCGTCATACTCCCTGCAATGCCGGGTTTTTATCAGAAACCGAAGACCCTTGGCGATATCGTCAGCTTTATGGTGTCGAAAATACTCGATGCCCTGGATATTCCGAACGACCTGTATGAACGGTGGAGCGGCAAAAAGGCTTAAGCCCGGGCTTCAGTCATCGCCGAGTTCCACTTTCTCAGCGGTATAGTTTTCAAACCGCGTAAACTCCCCGATAAAGGTAAGCTTGATGTTTTTGGTAGGACCGTTCCTGTGCTTGGCAATCAGGATCTCAGCGATACCGTGGTCCTTGCCCGGACCGTCTTCCTTGCTGTACAGCTCAGGCCGGTGAATGAATATGATCAGGTCTGCGTCCTGTTCGATGGCTCCCGATCCCCGCAGGTCCGACAGCTGGGGACGCTTGAAGTCCCGTTTTTCTCCTTCCCGGTTCAGCTGGGACAGCAGGAGCACCGGTACGTCGAGTTCCTTTGCAAGCGCTTTCAGGGAGCCCGAAAGTGCGGCGATTGCAGACTGCGAACTCTCTGCATCTTTG
>JAJYLM010000085.1 GCA_021787655.1 bacterium | reverse complement strand
TGTTTCTTTTTCATACCTCACCCCCCGGTATTATTTTCGTGTGCAGTGCCCGGGCGTTCAGCCCTTTCTCTGGCTTCCCCTGAGCTGCACGAATTTATTGAAGAAATGCAGTGCCTTTGAAGTCGGCCCCGGATACACGGACAGCCTGCGCTTCCGTATTCCTTTGAGCGACTCTCTGATGACGTCATCTGCCCTGTCCACGAGCGGCTTGATCACCGTCCCTGTCGATTCTTTTCCGTAATCCCGCGAATCAAGAATGGGAGTGTCTGCCCAGAAAGGGTAGAGCACGGTGACGTCGATCCCGTGACTGTGCACATCGCTGTACAGGGACAGCCCGAAACCGCGCATGCCGAACTTCGAGGCTGAATACGCAGTGCTGTTGCCCGTCCCTATAAACCCTGCTACGGACGACATGAGGACGATATGCCCGCTCTTCCGTTCGAGCATGGACGGAAGAAAGAGGTACGTGAGCCGCATCGCCGACAGGAGGTTGGTCTCCATCAGCTGTTCCCACGTGTTCATCGGCACGTCCTGGAAGCGGCCGTAGGCAATCATGCCTGCGTTGTTGATCAAGATATCGATGTCCGGTGTTATCTCCCTGCACCTGCGGTAGAGTTCCCCGCATCCCGCACTGCCGGCAAGGTCCGCTTTGATTGTCCCGATGACCTTTCCTGTTCCCCGGGACTTCGTACAGCGGTCCGCAAGCTCCCCGAGGCGTTGTGCGTTCCTGCCGCTGAGGATGATGTGCGCCCCGGCATCGAAGAGCTGCACGGCAAATTCCTGTCCGAATCCGCCGGTTGCCCCGGTGATCACGATTGTTTTCCCGGAGAAGGATTTCATTGGTTCACCCGCTGAAGGCCGGACGCCCTGTCATCGAAATCCCTGCGGATATTCGTCATGAGCAGCCCCAGCAGGTCTTCCTGCAGTTTTTCGGGGTGGGGGTAGATATATTCGAGCAGGGAATTGTTCCTGCCGGCGATGTAACCGTGGGCGAAGCTCCAGAAGTAAACCATGGAAGAGCGGGCTTCTTCATCGGAAAGCTGCAGGCGCGGTTCGACAAATTCCTTGATGGCACGCTGGAACAGATCGACCGTTTTGAGCGCGACCAGCAATTCCTGGTACGCGGCTTTTTCAAGGCTCGTTCCGACATAGTCCTGATATTTCGGGACGTGCCAGGTGAACATGAGGTTATAAAAATTGACCTTGCTGAACCCGAAATCAAGGTAAGCACGAATCATTGCCTCGAGACGTTCCAGAGGAGATTTTCGCGATTTGTACGCTGCCAGACACGAGGCGTACAGTTCTTCGAACCCCTGCGTGAGGACTGCAAGATACAGATGGTCCTTGTTCTCGTAGTAGTTGTAAATCGTGACTGCCTGGACGCCGATCCTGTGTGCCAGCTTGCGCATGCTGAAGCCTTCGAATCCGTGCTCATTGATCAGCCGCAGGGCATGATCCAGGATGGCTTGCTTTACGGAATCGATTTCCCTTTTTGTGCGTGCTGGTCTCGGCACACATCCCTCCTGTTCAAATAACATCGTTATAATAACAGTGTTATTTTAACGTGTCAAGCGAAAAAAAGATGAACCTTTGTACCGTGGATTTCTGACTTCCCGCATTGACTTGACAAGCGGTCTTTAATTATGTAGCACTATATCATCAAAAAACAAAAGTGAGGCGCAGATGTACGCGGTTATTAAACATTCCGGAAAACAATATACGGTAAAGCAGGGTGATGTCGTAGCCCTCGACAGGATTGCAGACGTGCAGAAAGACACGGAACTGCAGATCACGGATGTTCTTCTGGTGAACGACGGTACGACCACGGTTATCGGCACACCGCTTGTAGCCAATGCAACGGTTACTGCAAAGGTGCTGGGCGAGAAGAAAGGCGACAAGATCGTCATCTTCAAGCACAGGAGAAGGAAGAACTACCGGAAGAAGCAGGGGTTCCGTCAGATACTGACGACGGTTAAGATTGAAAATATTCTCTACAAAAATAATTGAGGTGTTCTCATGGCACATAAAAAAGGACAGAGCAGTTCGGTCAACGGAAGGGATAGCCAGGGACAAAGACGCGGCGTGAAGCTTTTTGGCGGTCAGACAGCCAAGGCCGGGAATATCATTGTCAGGCAGGTCGGCGAGAAGTTTAAGGCAGGAAAGAATACGGGTCTTGGTAAAGATTTTACGATATTCGCCCTCAAGGACGGTGTCGTGAAGTTCACGCACTCAAGCGACAAGGTGACTGTCCACGTAATCCCTGCGTGATTACGGGCAGTGACACAATCATTGCATTTTCCGGGTCCCCCTTTTGTGAAGGGGGATTTTTGTTTGGTTTAATCCATGAAATTCATTGATACTGCAGAGATCGATGTGAAGGCGGGCAGCGGCGGAAACGGCTGCGTCAGCTTCAGGAGAGAAAAGTACATACCCCGGGGAGGGCCCGACGGCGGCGACGGGGGCAACGGCGGGAACATCATTGTCCGCAGTTCGCTCCGGTTGTTTACCCTTGTCGATTTCAGGTACGTGCGGCATTACCGGGCCAAAAACGGCGTTCACGGCAAAGGCAAAAAGATGTACGGCCGCAACGGCGAGGACCGCATCATCGACGTGCCGGTGGGTACGCAGATCTTCGATACTCGCACCGGTTCGCTCATTGCCGATCTCTCGCACCCGGACCAGGAGGCCGTCATTGCAAAGGGCGGCAAGGGGGGAAAAGGAAATGCGCGGTTCGTCAGTTCCACGCACCAGGTCCCGCTCGAATCCGAGCCCGGAGCACCCGGGGAACAGCGGCACATACGGCTTGAACTGAAGCTCCTCGCCGACGCAGGGCTTGTCGGATTTCCGAATGTGGGGAAATCCAGTCTCATCAAGCGGATATCCAATGCGCATCCGCGGGTCGCTGATTATCCCTTCACCACCATTGCACCGATCCTCGGTATCGTACGCTATAAGGACGAGAAGAGTTTCGTTGTCGCGGACATTCCGGGACTGATCGAAGGAGCGCATCACGGCAAGGGACTGGGGGACCAGTTTCTGAAGCACATCGAGAGGACAAAACTCATCATCCACATCCTGGATGCGACGCGGGACAGCGATCCGTACAACGATTACCGGATCATCAACAACGAACTGAAGAGCTACAGCGGGTCCCTGATCAAAAAAGAGCAGATCGTCGTCATGAATAAAATCGATATTCCTGTTGTCAGGGACAGATTAATCGATTATAAAGAAACCTTCAGGGCGCACGCCATCGATCTCTTCCCCGTGTCCTGCGTGAGCGGAGAGGGCATTGTCATGCTCGTCGATGAGATCGTGCGAAGGCTGGAGACCACAAAGCAGGTATGAAAAAGCTGGTCGTTAAAATAGGAAGTTCAGTCCTGACACTGGGCAGCGGCAAGCCGGACCCCGTCAGGTTCAAGGCGTTTGCGAAGGACGTCTCGCGCGTCATCGACCGGGGATACGCGGTCATCGTCGTTTCGTCGGGCGCGATCGCGTTCGGCAGTTCCCTCGCAGGCTCATCGCTTGCACCGGACACTCTACCCCATAAGCAGGTGCTCTCCAGCATCGGACAGCCCCTGCTCATCAATGCGTATACCGCCAGTTTCCGCCCGTACAAAAGGATCGTCACGCAGGTACTCCTGACACACGAGGACTTCATGGATCGTCAGCGTTACCTGAACGCACGGCGGTCCATGGACCTGATGCTCGAACAGGGGTTTGTCCCCGTGGTGAACGAAAATGATACCATCGCAGTGGACGAGATCAAGGTGGGCGACAATGACACACTGTCCGCCATGGTCGCGGCCATGGTCAATGCTGACAGGCTTATCATCCTCAGCAATATAGACGCTATCTTCGATAAAGACCCCCACACGAACAGCGACGCAAAGCCCGTCAGCGAAATACAGCACATCGAGCACTACCGGAGCTTTGACGAGGGCAGGAGCAGGTACGGGGTCGGCGGGATCAAAACAAAGATATCCGCAGCACGCCAGCTCGCCCGGATAGGGATCAGCACGACCATAGCAAACGGGAGGACGGGCGGTATCGTGACAAAACTGGTCGATCAGTTTGAACGGGGGACCGGCCCGCGGATCGGTACGACGGTTGCAGCTGCACAGCACAAGATCAGCGGTGCAAAGAAATGGGTCAGCCTTCTCCTCAAATCGTCGGGCATCATAACGATCGACGACGGCGCCCTGTCTGCCGTGCGGAAAGACAAGAGCCTGCTCGCTGCAGGTATCCTCGGCGTCAGCGGCACCTTCAAACAGGGCGGTGTCGTCAGCATCGCGGATGTCCGCGGACGGGAGATCGGCAGGGGTATTACCAATTACTCGGTGTCCGAGATCGGCATGATCAAGGGCAAACGATCGTCGCAGATAAACGGGTCGCTTGGTTATTCCAAAGGGGATGAAGTGATCCACAGGGACAACCTCATCTTGACGGACCCTTCGCCCGTTTTGGGAAGAGAAGAATGAAGCAGGAGAAGGATCGGTGTCATGAATAAAAACGATGTAACGGACAGGGCACGAAGGGCGAAAAAAGCCGGTCTGATCGTGGGTGCTGCCGGCACGGCAAAGAAAGACCAGGCACTCAGGAGCATGGCAGACAGTCTCATGGAACAGCGCACGGCGATCATGAAGGCCAATGCCGTCGATATGGAGAACGCCCGCGCGCAGGGTCTGCCGGCTGCTTTTCTGGATCGGCTCGCCATCACGGAAAAGACGATCAAGTCCATGGCGGACAGCATCCTGGAGGTCCGCGCACTGCGGGACCCTGTCGGCGAGATCATCAGGGCGTGGACACGGCCCAATGGATTGCTGGTCGGCAGGATGCGAATCCCGCTCGGGGTCATCCTGATGATCTACGAATCCCGGCCAAACGTTACTGCGGACGCGTCGGCACTGTGCATCAAATCGGGCAACGCCGTCATTCTCAAGGGAGGATCCGAGGCACTTCATTCGAACAGGGCGATCGCCGGCCTCCTGTCGGATGCCCTGGAGCGTGCGTCGCTTCCGCGGGAAGCTATCCAGTTGATCGATACTCCGGACAAGGACGTGCTGTATGATTTTTTGAAGCAGGACGAACTCATCGATCTGGTCATACCCCGGGGCGGCGAGGGACTGATTCGCGCTGTTGCCGAGCATTCACGGATCCCGGTATTGAAACACTATAAAGGTATCTGCCACGTCTTCGTCGATGCAGATGCAGATCCCGCTATGGCGGAAAGCATTTGCTTCAATGCCAAGGTGCAGCGGCCGGGCGTGTGCAATGCCATGGAAACGCTGCTCGTGCACAAGGACAGTGCCGCAGAATTCCTGCCCGCAATGATCGACCGGTACAGGAAAGCAGGGGTCGAGATACGCGGCTGCGAAAAAACCGTGCACATCGTCCCGGACGTACGGCGTGCGACCGAGGAAGACTGGTTTACCGAGTACCTCGATCTGATCCTGTCGGTCAGGGTCGTGGACTCTCTCGATCAGGCGATCGAACATATCAACCATTACGGTTCGCACCACACGGATTCCATCGTCACGAAGAACGTCGGGAATTCCATGCGGTTTCTCCGCGAGGTTGATTCGTCGACAGTGCTGGTCAATGCTTCCACCAGGTTCAGCGACGGCTTCCAGCTCGGACTCGGTGCGGAGATCGGCATCTCCACGTCAAAGCTGCATGCGTTCGGACCTATGGGGCTCGAGGAACTGACCGCGCAGAAGTTCGTCATCATGGGAAACGGCCAGATACGGGAGTAACTACGGTATGAGCGGAATGGGAATACTCGGAGGCAGCTTCAATCCTGTCCATATCGGCCACCTGCGGGTCGCGGAAGAGGTCCGGCAGGCATTCTCGCTCGATAAGGTCCTGTTCATACCGACATACGTTCCCCCGCACAAACCTGCGCCGTCGCTCCTGGACTACCGTCACCGGAAGGCCATGACAGCCCTGGCGATCGGAAACAATCCCGGTTTTGAACTCGAGGATATTGAGGAACGGCTCCCGGCACCGTCGTACAGCGTCAGGACCATGCAGGCGCTGTATGAAAAATACGGGAGCGGTGAGGATCTGTATTTCATCCTTGGCGAGGACGATTTTGCCCGCATCGATTCCTGGCATGATCCGTCCCTGCTCTTTTCCCTGTGCAACATGGTCGTGGTAACGAGACATGCAGTCCTTGGAAACCTTGAGCAGCTTGTGCCAGTTGATTTCAAGGACAAATTCTGGTATGAAAAGTCAGAAGGAATCCTGATGCATACGAGCGGTAAAAAGGTTTACCTGTTGTTTCTCCCGGTGCTTGATGTCTCGTCGAGCCGGATACGCTCGCTTGTTCATGACCGCCGGTCGATACGGTATCTCACGCCGGATCCGGTGCTGGAATATATCGCAAAGGAGAACCTGTACCATTCGTAGTCCTACCCCGGATCGTATCAAGAAGATCACAGCACTCTTATCCGATAAGCTGGCGCAGGATGTCGTTGTCATTGATATGCGCGGGCATACCAGCGTCGCGGACTATTTTGTCATCTGTTCCGTACAGTCGGAACGCCAGTCCCGGGCCGTTGCAGGTCATCTCCGCGATGTACTCGCTCAGGCGGGCGTGCGTCCCCAGGGTGTGGAAGGAGAGCAGACCGGAGCCTGGGTGGTCCTGGATTACGGCGATATCGTCGTGCACATCTTCCTCAGCCACCTGCGGTCGTACTATGACATCGACGGTCTGTGGGCCGATGCGCAGCGGGCTGTCATAGACTGAGCATGCTCATCACCCTCCTCTCGGTCGGATCACCGAAAGACACGTGCGTCAGAGAATTGACAGACGGATACCTTGAACGGATTCGGAGGTATTCCCCGGTGGCAGTCAAGGCTGTCAGACAGGAACCGCTGGGTTCCGGCAGCGGGACCGATGCAATGAAGAAAGAGGCACAGAAGCTGATCCCCCTGATGGAAGGCTGCTACAACATCGTCCTCGATAAGGACGGAGAAGTCATGGACTCCGGGGCATTTGCAAACTTCCTCAATAAGCGTATAATGAGCGGCATCAAGGTTATGAATATAATTATCGGTGGACCAATGGGTATTGATACGTCCGTAAAAAAAAAGGCGGAGAAGACGATGGCGTTGTCCCGTATGACGTTTCCGCACGAGCTGGCCATGGTAGTCATTGCAGAACAGGTGTACAGGGCTTTTGCAATACTGCACGGACTGCCGTATCATAAATAGGAGCAGACCATGTATCAGGCAATGGTATTTCTCCTGATTGTGATTCTGTTCTTGTTCGGGTACCTTTCGCTGTTCAACGGCAAGGAGATAGACCTTTTCCTCTCGAGGACGACCTCGATCCATACGACAGCGTCGGCCCTCGTTATCGCTTCGTTCATCCTCGGAATGCTGCTGATGGCAATGGTGAGTCTCTTCCGCGAGGCAAGCAGGGTCTACAGAGACTGGCAGAGGAAAAACCAGACCAGCAAGGAGGCCCAGAGCGACTCGCTGGTAGAAAAGGGGAACTTCGAAACCCTCAAGGGCAATGCTGAAAAGGCAAAATCCTACTACATGGAGGCTGCCGGGAAAAATCCCCTGAATATGAATGCCCACATCCGTCTTGCAGAGTGTTACCTCAGGCTCGGAGACAACCAGAGCGCATTGAAGACCTTGCTCAAGATAAAATATCAGGACCCGGAAAATATAGCACTTTTGCTGCTCCTGTACAGGGTGTACGCGGCAGGCAATGAGCTCGGCAGCATGATAGATACCGGGAAGAAGCTGGTCAGCCTGGAGGAAGAAAACATCAGTTTTCTCGCGCTGCTGAGGGACGCCTACGTATCAGCAGGTAAGCCGGAAGAGGCCTACAGGACCCACAAGATTGTCATGAAGATCGCGAAAGGCGGGGCAGAGTATAAACGCGAGCGGCAGAGGCTCGGCGAGCTCAAGTATAAATACGCCCTTTCCATCAAGGACAGCGGGGATGCGGACCTTGCACTGAAGAAGCTCGGAGACGTGAAAAAGCTCAATCCCGGATTCGTGCCTACCTATTTAACGGGCGGCGAGATACTCCTGAACATGAAGAACGATGCCGCCAAGGCGGTCGAGGAGTGGGAAGCCGGCTATGCAATGACCCATCACGCAGTTTTTCTGATCAAGATGGAGGACATGTACCTGAAACACGACAATCCTTTTGAACTCATCCGGTTCTACCGGAGGCTCCTGGGGAACAGCCCGGACGATGCGCTCACAAGGATCATGTTTGCAAAACTCCTGCTCAGGCTTGAAATGGTTGACGATGCGGCGGAGCAGCTTTCGTATCTCGACAATAAATGGATCCGTATTCCGTCGACTGAACTGCTCAATGCCGAGCTTTTGGCAAAGAAAGGAGACACCGCTGCGGCCTATAAGAAATTGAAATCAATCCAGGCAGGGGGTCCGCAGCTGAAGTTCCCGTACGTGTGTAACCGGTGCGGCAGCGAGACCGTGGTTTGGACTGCAGAGTGCCAGAAGTGCCAAACCCCGGACAGCCTGATCCTGAAAACGAGTAAAGAGCTTGAATCCTTCAGGCCGGCGCAGCCGAAGATACGGAACGTGCCTGTATAATGTACCACCAATGCCATGCCTGCCCTCTATTGTTCAATATGCGGCAGAACTGTGAATCCGACCATCCATTACAAAGATCATTATTCGGTGGACTACTATATCGAGGTAAC
>JAJYLM010000084.1 GCA_021787655.1 bacterium | reverse complement strand
GTCTGCCAGCCGTCGGTAATAACCGTCATCCACGTGCTTGGGTGTGAAAAAACCGCCCCAGGGAATGCTGACATGGTTCTTCGCAAACGCATCGGCGACCTCGAGGCTGTGCCTGACGTCTGCGTTGAATGAGGAGTCCGTGATATAGATGAACTTCGCACCAGCGTCCTGCAACTCGCGCGCCGTGCGTCCCAGGGACGCCGGGTCGAAGCACCGCATGTTCGCACCGTCGATCAGCGGGTACGTGCAGTACACGCACTGGAACGGGCAGCCCCGCTTCGTCTGGAGATTGAGAATGCCGCCGTTCTTCAGATAATATGCAGTGGAAGACCGGTTTGTATCGAATACCCGTCTGATAGGGCCCGTCCACAGGAGTGCTTCCGGCCTCTTGTTCAGTCCTTTGACCATGACGCCCTGCAAAGCACCGATGTCGCCGTTCTTCTCAAGGGCATCGAGCAGCACGGAAAGCCGCTCGCCGTCGCCGACAATGCCGTAGTCCGCATCCAGCACCTGCATGAACTGTTCCGGGAATATGCTGAACGCACTCCCGCCAAGCACGACAGGTACATCTGCCGATTGCCGTACCATCGCAATGATGTCTTTGTAATCGTCGACAAAGGCCTGTGCATTGATCGAATCGGACGTATCGACGTTGCGCAGGGACAGTCCCACGATGTCCGGTCCGAACGCCCTGATGCGTTTTCCGATGGCCAGCGGATCGCTGCCGTCAGCGCACAGGTCGATCACATCAACGGTATGACGGGGGGTAATCGCACCGATCACATAATCGATGCCGATGGGATACACCGGATATGGTGTGGTGAGCCTGTTCGTTGCTATCAGCAATACCTTCATTACGGTTTTTTATCATCATCCCACAGGGGTGTAAAGTGGTACCAATGTTCTGGATACTGCCTGACCATCTGTTCAAGCAGTGAAGCGTAGCGCTGTGCCGCCTGCTGCATGGCAGACTGGCGCATGTCCCTGGTCTGCGCTTTCACGTACATCGGCGGATGTGCCATGATACGGTAGGCCGCAGTGCCGGTCCTGACCACGAAGAACACGAACACCGGTACGCCCGTGACAAGGGCGAACACGTACGGCGCCTGGGGCAGGAAGACATCGTGCCCGAAGAATTTCACCTTGATCGACTTCTGAGCGCTGTTCCACAGCAGGTCCCCTGCCATTGCAACGAACCCCTTGTTCCTCAGGAAACTCAGCCCTTCGAGCCCCTCGAACTGCGCTGCCGAATCTTTCGAAACCGCGACGATCGTGATCCCGTGGTCTGCGAGATCCTGCTTGATCTGCGCCTCGATCTGCTCATACTGCCGTGACCCCATGTACAGGAGGATCTTCAAATTCAGGGACTGGAGCCCCCGTGCAGCAGCCTCCCAATTCCCGAGATGCGAGGTGAGCAGGATGCCGAATTCACCATTTCCGGCAGCAGACGACAGGTGTTCAAGTCCCTGGCCGACCCAGGTAAGCCCGTTCTTCCGTTCGAACCGCAACCGGTCAACGAACACAGTCGAAAAATGGTGGTACTGCCGCCATGCACACAGCACGTGAAAAAAAAAGCCCCTGTCCGGATACACGGCCCTGAAAAACCGCACGCTCGATGCCGTCCTGCCGGGCAGGAGCACGAAGTACGCAGTGACGATGACCCACGCAGACGCAGAAACGATCCATACGCCTGTGGAGCGGGACACACGGGAGATGAACCTGTAAAACAGTCCTTTCATGGCGCAGGAATGAACCAGGAATGGAGATGTCTTTCCCTGAGGTGTTGTATGTTGTCATTCCGCACATGATGCGGAATCCCGGAGATGAAATAAATTTGGGCTCTTGTAAAGTCTGCTCTTACTATCACGCAGAATTTTATATCTGGATTCCCGCTTCCGCGGGAATGACAGAGAAAGAACATGCTCTTATCTCCTTTCATAATAAATCATTTTTTGCTGCACACAAGCCATGTCTCTTCCCTTCCCGATGCACTGCCACCCGAACGGACAACGATGAAGCCTGCCTGTTCCACGAGGGCTTTCAGGCGTTCCCCGGTCCTGAAGAATGCATGCTGTCCACGCAGGATCAGCCTGAATTGCTCGAGCCACCGTTCCCACGGCACCAGCTTCGGTGACGGGACCGTTGCCCTGATGACGATAGAACCGCCGGGACGCAGGGACGAGGATACGGATGCAAGGGTTTGCAGAAGTTCATTGTCCGGCAGATAATGGATCATATCCAGCATGAGTACCGTGTCAAACTGTTCATGCGGCAGTGAAAAACCGGGCGCCTGACCCTGGATGACGCTGCCGCGGTCTCCCCATGCCCTCCGGGCAACCCTGACGCGGTCCTGGTCCGGGTCCACACCGTAAAAAGAGACGCCGGGGAAGCGCTGCATGAGCCACACTGCAGGGACACCGTACCCGCACCCGATATCGAGGACCTTGTCCTGCGGGCCGACGAATTGCGCGAGTCCCGGGAACATGGGATCGAACATGACCTTGAAGCGGGCAAACATCCTCACGTAGGTCTCCATGTGCCGGTACGGTGCTGTCACCCCGGACCTGGCTGTACGCGGCGTCGTGCGCTGACGCCTTCCCTGTTCAGAGTAGACAAGCCGTAAGAGCGGCGGCAGGAGAGCGACCGTGCCGACAAGCGAGTAGCCGAGCCCGAGCACCATGCTCAGTCCCGCGCTCCTGAGCATGGTATGGCCTGAAAGCGCCAGTACCCCGAGGCCTGTTATCGTGGACCCCGCATTGAGAAACACGGCAGCACGTATGGGACGCATGGCTGGATCCCGCTCGTCAAAATAGCGCTGGTATGCACCGATGAAGTAAATGGAATAATCGCTCCCCATGCCGAACACGACAACGACGAGCAGCAGGCTGGGAATGTCGAGGGGCATGTGGAGCAGCCGGTAGGTCGCAAAGGTGCAGACCAGGGCAAACGCGACCGGCAGCAAGGCAAGCACCACCAGGATGACATCCATAAAATAGAATATCAGGACGACGACCAGACCGACGCCGCACAGGATGCCCATCTTCACGAACATGGTGAAGAGTAGTCTGGAGAGCCTGCTGGTAAACCAGCCCGCGTCGAGCATCATCCCGATATGGTCTGCTGAAAGCTCCTGAAAAAAGACAGCCGGGTCGTACGCAGGACCCGGGTGCACGGCACTCATCATCATCCAGGTGTTGCTCTTCCAGCTTTTCGAGATACCGAGCAGGCTGTAGAGCTCCCGGGGAAGCGTGGTATCGGGTCTTCCCGGAGATTCGATGCTCTGAAAGAAGGGGGCAAACGCGTTCCTGGCAAACCCCGTGCGTCCTGCCGCACGTGCGACCTCGCGGTGCAGCGCACGAACGCGCTGTGGTGTCCAGAACGCCCTCCATGCAGATGCGTTGCTCTGTGCAAGCGCTGCCCCCGGAAACAGCGAAGCAGGGGAAAACCCCGACTTGATCGTGCCTGACTTCTCACCTGCACGGATAAAGGTTTCGAGCCGGTCTGCCCTGCTTTGCAGTGCATCGATGGTATCTCCCTGGATCAGGACATAGGTCGCACCGGATAAAACGTTGCCCCATGTTTTTTGTACGTCACGTTCCGCACTCCGGGTTGCTGCGCTCTCGGAATTCATGGATTGAACGTCAGCCCTGACCGCCGGCCGTGCCAGAAATGCCATGGCCGCGACGAAGAGAGCGGCAACGGCAAATGCCTTCCATCCGCTGGAGAGCGCCAGCCGGGTGGTTAATTTTTCCATGGGCATGATACCATCGCGTTTTGCCGGGGACATCCTGCGGAAGATCAGAGGAAATACCGTGTGGACGAACGCAAACGAAAACAGCGTGCCCAGGGCAGTGAACTGGCCTGCCTCGGCGAGGATCGGAAATCCGCTGAAACTGAGTGCAAGAAACGATCCGATCGTCGTAAACGATGCGCCCAGCCCGACCCAGAACGACTGCCGGGATGCAAAGCTCCCGGTGGTTGTCCGGGGCTGGTCGAGGAACAGAAGGTACGCAATACCGTAATCGACATTGATTGAAACGATGGCACCGCCGAAGCCGATCGCAAGAATGGAGATATCGTGTTTGAGGAGCGACATCACGAACAATGCAAGCGCAGTTCCGGCGAGTGCCGGTATCAGCGCCATAATACCGATGTACCAGCGCGGGAAGCTGATCAGGAGGAGCAAGGCTATGCCGAGGGTCGAGAGCAGCAGTGCACGCATGGTGTCCTTGCGCACGATGGTTTCGTTGTCTATCGCAGCGCGGTACGATCCCACGGGCGTGATCCTTATCTTGTCACGGTCCCTGCCGAGCCTGCGGTCCAGGCCGTCCTCAAGCTTCTGAATGAGCGCGTGGACCTTGAATGCAAAGGTGCTGTCCGTGGTCGACTGACGGGGGTCTGCGATGATAAGGATGTGCCTGCGGTCCTGACTCATGATAAAGTTATCGTCAATACGGGCGTTCTGCACCGGCAGCATCGATGCCATGCGTGCAAGGACGAGGTTGCGAAAACCGAGCGGGTCATGTGCCATCAGATCGGTCTGCCCCAGCCCTCCGAGTCCCTGCAGGTCATCCATGTCGCGCTGTATGGATGCGGAAACCGCACCGGCTGCAAGCAGGGGAAGGACGGACGTTTCGAGCTGCCTGCTCGAGAACAGGAACGGCAGGCTGGAAACGACCCTTGACAGGAGCAGCGGCATTGCCTGCTCGGAATTTTCCAATCCGACCTCTTTGAACATGCCGCTCCCGTTCAGTCCCTGCTGGAGGAAGGTCGCAGCACTCACAAGCAGGGCGCTGTCCGGATGCCGGGACGTCAGGCCGACATCGATGACGATCCTGTCGAACACGGGATACTGCGTTATGATGTAGTGCGCTTCGTTGATTACAGGATCACGCTGCGGCATGCCGGCAGCTATATCGGTCTGTATTTTCAGGTTGTGCTGTCCCGCAAGGTACAAGCCTGCAAACACAAGGACGACCACGACGACCGCTTTCCACCGGATAAGGGAGGCAGGTCTGTTCATCGCTTCGTCATCCTCCGTCTCCAGGATAGTGGTACCAACAGCCGCAGGGCGATCAGGCGGCTGAAGGTGCCTGCGTTCCTCCAGAAATCGACAAACGGACGGAAATGCGAGATACGTTCACCGCGGGGCTGGTACAGGACAGATACCGGCATCTCGGCGATGCGGATACCGTGCCACTGCGCAAGCACCAGGATCTCGACCTCGAACTGGAACCGCCGCGCCCGTGACCGCAGGGCGAGTATCTCCCTGACAGGGTAGATGCGGAACCCGCTCTGCGAATCCGAGAGGACCGGCCCCCCGGACAGGCGGACCCAGAAATTGGAAAACTTCCTGCCGAAGCGGCTTGTCCACTGGATTGAGGGGTCGTTGAGCATGCCTTCCCGTTTTCCCACGATGATGACCGGCGTTTCAGAGGACACCGCGTTCATCAGGGAAACCGCATCCGACGGGTCGTGCTGGCCGTCTGCGTCCATGGTGATCGCGAAATCCGCCTGTGCTGCAGCGGCTGCTGCAAACCCTGTCAGGAGCGCTGCCCCTTTGCCCTGGTTGACGGGATGGTTCAGGACCGTGATGCCCTGCAGGGAACCGAGGATACCGGCAGTAGCGTCCGTTGAGCCGTCATCAACGGCATAGACAGGAAGGCCGAGCGTGCGTGCCCGCTCCACGACAGATTTCACGGTCTGCGCGTGGTTGTAGACAGGAATGACGATTGCAAACTCAGGGGTGATGCGCATGTTGTCCGGGCGTTGTTACGAACTCCTTCTTATCGTCGGAACAAATCTTCTTGATGATCCGCCTGCCCGAAGCGACCGCGGTCGGTACGCCGCCGCCGGGCTCCACCCACTGTCCTGCGAGGTAAAAATTCTTCAGGCCCTCGATCGTCTTTGGGACCGGGTGTTTGATCGTCTCACCGGTCATGAGCCAGCCCTCGAACGCGCCGCGGTAATTCCGGGTATACCGCAGGAACGTGTACGGAGTCGCAACGTCGGTCACCTCCACCTTGGCCGTGATGCCCGGATAGAACGCCTCGAGCCTGTCGAGCACCCGGTGCGCAACCACGTCCTTTTCCCTGGTGTAGGCTTCCTCGCTCTTGTTCCGCAGGTCCATCCAGTAGTCGTATTCTGTCTCGACCTCGACCTGGATCACGGTCTTGTCCCCGGGATTCATGACCTTATCGTACGTGTAATCCCTGACGAGAAGACGGTCGGCAGTACTGCCCGCGATCGTCAGCGGTTCTTTGAGAAAGAATACATTGACCGGTGGATATGGCTTCAGTTCCCCCTTGACGCCGAAGCTGACCAGCATCAGCGGGGTGAACATCTGCCAGGTGTGAAACATCTGCTCGAACCGCTTGTTCATGTACCGGCCGTCCAGCATGTCCTCCAGGGTCGCGTGCAGGTCGGCAGCCGATATGACGATGTCTGCCCTGTGCTCTGACCCGTCGGCAAGCCGCACTCCTTCGGCCGTATCCCGGTTGACCAGGATCTTCTCAACGGTCGCGTTGTAGGTGATCTTCCCCCCGAGCTTCTTGAACCGCTTTTCTATGGGAAGCGCGAACCGCAGGGACCCTCCCTCGACCATCCCGAGCTGGTCCTGGAACAGGTAGCCCAGCATCACGAGGGAGAAGAGGGTCGTCATGTCCGGCAAAAACAGGTTCATGATGATATTGCGCACCCAGGGGTTCTTTATCCTGCGTGTGAAATCTTTCAACGAGGCATGGTACTGCAGAAAATATTTCAGCATCTTTCCTTTCTGCCACAGATCCATGAGCTGCTTGATCATACCCTTTGTTTTGGGTGCACTGCCCGTTGGTACCTGCAGTTCGGACATCACCAGGGAGGCGTGAAGAAACTCTTCGATGGTGTCACGGTCTTCCGGAGCAAGCTCCATCAACCTGCGCCTGACCGTTTCATAATCGGACGTGAGCTCGAACCTGCCGCCGGTCTTCTCGTCAATGAAATTGATATAGGTCTTCACCGGCAGAAACCGCGTTGCATCCACGATACCCAGTTCCTTGTATGCCTGGTACACGGACAACCCCGGTTTTCTGCCCACCAGCCAGTGGATACAGCCGTCGATCATATAACTGCCGGTCTTCCAGGACGTGCACACACCGCCCGGGATCGCCGCGTGCTCGAAAATATGCACGTCATACCCGTTCATCCGTGCATAGACGCCCGCGGACAGTCCGGCAAGTCCGCCGCCGATAATGATGATGGACTTTCTCTCCATAATTCTTCTCTCCTCCGCTTCAACTGTAGTATCCGTACTGGTTCGAGTCAACAGAATAAACGATACAATACGGACCCTCCAACCACGGAAATGGTGCGTCCGGATCCAGAAAAATGGGACCGGAGAACGGAACCTTTGCTATCCCCATCCGTTTAACAGTATAAGGGAAAGGAGGACGCTATGAAACACATAGTTACAGTACTCATTGCATCATTGATGCTGGCGGCGCCTCTGTCTGCACATGCCGATTCCTCAGGGGACGCACGAACGAGCCTCATCACCGGCAATGTGTATATCACCGCAGCTGACACCAATAACCAATGGCAGTCTGTTTCCATAAATATGCCGGTCATGCAGGATGACACCTACTGGGTGGCACAGGGCGCACGGGCAGAGATACAGTTTTACGGCAGTTCATACCTCAGGGCGGACGAAAACACGGAGTTCCAGATAGCAAGCCTTGGCAGTGCGTCGGGTGCCGCGACCATAAGTCTCCAGAGCGGCCGGGTGTATGTCGATTATGAAAATGGCGTACAGGGATCCTTTTTCGAGGTTGATACTCCGATGGTTTCCGTCGATGCAAACCAGGATGCTCAGTTCGACATCAGTATTGATGGGAACGGCATCGTTGAAATTGCCGTTACAGCGGGCAGTGTCAACGCAGATTCGGAATCGGGCAGTACTTCAATCGAAGCAGGAAATATGGTCTCATTCAGCAAGAACGGGATAGCAGAGGTAGCAACCTACACGCCGGACGACGCATGGATGCAGTGGAACGCCTCGCGGAATTACACGGTAGCACAGAACTCAGGGAGTTCGGCGTACCTGCCCCCGTCGCTTGCGGATTATGGCTATGAATTTAACAGCAACGGCAACTGGACATACGTGGCAACGTACGGCTATGTATGGGTTCCGATTGTCGTATCATCAGGCTGGGCCCCCTACAGCATCGGCAGGTGGATGTGGATAGGCGGGAACTATGTCTGGGTTTCGAACGAATCATGGGGATGGGTACCGTATCACTATGGCAGGTGGGCATTCAGAGCAGGCACAGGATGGTTCTGGGTACCTCCGGCACCATACCAGGCATTCTGGTGTCCGGGCGCCGTCGCATGGACATACACATCAAATTATGTCTCATGGGTGCCGCTTGCACCGGGTGAAACCTATTACGGTAACGGCTCCTATGGTCCTCACAGTGTAAACCTGCGGAATGGCACTGCACCCCAGAGCCACAAACAAGTTATTTACGCAAATGCGAGGGTTTCCAATGCAGTGAGTGTTGTCAGCAGGCAGACATTTGCTTCAGGCAATGCGTATCGAAAACTTCAGATACCGGAAAATCCTTTTCTGAAGGCCCGGTACACATATATTCAGAAACCGCCTGACAGGATCGGTGCACAGCAAGGGCACCAGTTCAGGCAGGTCACTCAGCCCGGACAGCCGG
>JAJYLM010000083.1 GCA_021787655.1 bacterium | reverse complement strand
CGATCTGGACGAGGCCGATCCTCAGCACGATACCTGCATGCAGTCCCAGGACAAAGGCTACAAACCACAGAGCAATAAGGGCCATGCCGACGTGAAACGGCCATGCACCTGCCCACAGCTTTCGGTTGTTGTGTAATACCGCGCGAAAGGTGAGCACCTCCCGTGCCATAAACAACAACTGGGCAGGCCGGCCCTGGGGAATCGGATACAGCGACCATTTGAGCAAATGGGGTGTCGTGCCCCATCGGTATATTCTGACTGAAATACTTATCAAGAACAGACCAACCGCAACATACGGCAGCACTGAACTGATCAGGAACCCGATAACATTCATAGAAACTCCTTTTCTGTTACTGGTTAATTTCTGGATCCACCGTAGAACAGATTAGGAATTTTGTCAAGATATTTTGTATGCAATATACTTTTTATAAGTAGCTGAAAAACCTACTGTATTATGAATATTAATATTCTATTTTATACTTTTTTATCTTCCTCCACAGGGTGTTTCGTGACACACCAAGCTCAGCTGCCGTAGCGTTGCGGTTCCCGTTGTTTTTGGTCAGTGCATGACGGATGGTATCGGATTCGGCCTCTTCAAGCGGGTTGGTGTGGTTGTTATCCTGCACCGGCTGCCGGGAAAAGGCGGCAACGATATGCGATGGCAGGTGGTCAAGGCGGATGGTATCGCCGTCACAGACGACATACGCGTGCTCTATGGCGTTTTCCAGCTCCCGTACATTCCCGGGGAACTCATAGCCCATCAGTGCAGCCATAACACGTTCGGAACAGCGCAGGATGCGCCGCCCCTGGACTGCATTGAAGTGCTGGATAAAATGATGGATCAAAAGCGGGATGTCTTCCCTGCGATCCCGCAACGGCGGGAGGTTGATATTAACGACATTCAGACGGAAGAAGAGGTCCTGGCGGAACCTCTTACGCTGTACCTCCCGCGCCAGGTCTTTGTTGGTTGCCGCAACGATCCGCACGTTGGCCCTGACCGGCTGGTTGGACCCGAGCGGTTCATATTCTTTTTCCTGCAGGACACGCAGCAGTTTGGACTGGATGACCGGGGAGAGGTCTCCTACCTCGTCGAGGAACAGGGTCCCCTTTTCTGCCCGGGCAAAGCGGCCGGGTTTGTCTTTCTTTGCATCGGTAAATGCACCCCGCGTATAGCCGAAGAGCTCGGATTCCAGGAGGCTGTCCGGCAGTGCCGCGCAGTTGATTGCAACAAAGGGGTATTTGCACCGGGAGCCATGGTTATGGATAGCATGGGCGACCAGTTCCTTCCCGGTCCCGCTCTCGCCGTTGATCAGTACGGTACTCTGGCTCACTGCCACCAGCGGCAGCATGTCCAGCACACTCTTCATGGCAGGGCTTTTCGTAACGATGTCTTCGAAACAATACGAGCTGTATAACTGCTTCTTGAGCTCGCTCTCCATGGAGATATCCCTGAACATCTCCACCCCGCCGATGACACCGCCCTCTTCATTGATCAATGCTGCCGTGGAGATGAATATCGGTATCCTCCTGCCGTTCTTCGTCAATACTTTGACCTCACGGTTTTCGATACGCTGCTTGCTCGCGATACTGTGCTTCAGGGGGCAGAGCTCCTTGCAGATATCCGTGCGGAAAACCTCGGAACACGGCACACCGATGACCTCCTCCTCAAGGTATCCCATAATCTCCTCTGCGGCCCTGTTGAACGAGGTGATTCTGCCTTCTTCGTCGATGGTAAAGATACCATGCGAGATGGTATCGAAGATCAGGGGAAAGAATTTATTGTCAAGCCCTGTCATAGAAAGAAACATAGTACATATGTTTCATATTTGCAACATAACAACGAGACATGTCTCATATTTATGACATCACCGGGTATTCTAACCTGGATAATGAGAGGGAAACACGGGACAGAAGCATTGGCACAGCAGTTGCTATTACAGGTTTGAGCGAAAATTGAAATCGAGTGAAAGGTCGAACAATGAAAAGTCAGTACAGTTATTTTGTGGAGCCCTTCGAGATGAAAGACCGGTCCCGCCGGTTTTTGGATGCATTTGCCGCAATCATCAGGCACTCCAATTACGGACCTGTGCTTGATGCCTACGCGAGGATGACCGCAAAATGCACACGGTGCAGCGCAGCATGTCCTATCTATCTTACCACGGAAAACATCAAGGACGTTCCGTGCTGGAGGTCCGAGCTTGTCCTGCGCGTGTACCGGCGTTACTTTACCGTTCCGGGCATGCTGAAGACGCGGCTCTGGAACGAATTTACCCTGACCGATGATTACATAGACCGGCTCGCCGAGGAACTCTACCACTGCACTGCATGCCGCAGGTGCAAGTTCTTTTGTCCCATGGGCATCGACCACGGCATGATAACCCACATCGGGAGATGGGCATTGGCCGAGATCGGCATTGTGCCCAAGGCGCTCGTCGTGGCAACGCGGGAACAGATCACAGGCAAAACGCACAATACGTCTGCAATCCCGCTCCCCGCACTCCAGGACACCTGTGAGTTTCTCGAGGGCGAGATCATGGAAAAGTACAACCAGCCCGTCAAGTTCCCGATCGACCGGGAGGGTGCAGAGATGGTCTTCTTCCCGGCAGTGAGCGACTACCTGCTGGAACCCGAGACCCTGATGGGCAATGCGGCGGTCATGTACGTGACAGGCGGTTCATGGACGATCGGGTCGCAGTATTACGACGGCATAGACTACGGGCTTTTTTACAGTGATCGCATGTGGAGCCGTATCGTGAAAATGGAAGCTGCAGAGGTCGCGCGGCTGAAGGCCAGGCTCGTGCTGATAGGAGAGTGCGGCCATGCGTCGCGCTCTGCAAAGGTCGGTCTGCCAAACTTCTTGGGGCCGGGTGCTCCGCAGGTGATCAACATCATGGAATACACGTTCAAGATGCTCGAACAGGGCAAACTCACGCTGCGGGCGAACACCATCAGGGACCGGGTGACGTACCATGATCCGTGCAACATCGCGAGGTCAGGCTGGATCGTCAATCAGCCCCGCGAGATACTGCGCGCCATCTGCTCGGACTTTGTGGACATGACGCCGAACGGCCCTCTGAACTACTGCTGCGGGGGCGGGAGCGGTGCGGTATCCATCGACGAGATCAGGAAGTGGCGTACCGGAGCAGGCGGGAAGGTCAAGGCACGGCAGCTGAAGGAGACGGGAGCGAAATATGTCGTGGCCCCGTGTGCAAACTGCAAGAAACAGCTCCGGGAGGTCATCGAGGACAACGGGCTCGAGGGCGTCGAGGTCATCGGACTGCACGACCTCGTGCTCAAGGCAATCGATTTCGGCACTCCGGCAGAAACCGGGGGCAAGGAGAAGGGACGATGATCGAGACATATCTGGCATGGGCGCGCGGCCCGCTGTTTATTTTTTCTTTTTCCGTCATGCTCCTCGGTCTGCTGCGTCTCGTTCTCCTGACGAACATCGACGTGCTCCGCATGATCTACAGGGCCTCGGACAAGAGGCTGCCGGTCCGGGCGCTCTTTGCAGCGACCATGCGGTGGCTTTTCCCTTTCAAACAGGTCCCGGGCCAGCCGAAAAACCGGCTCTGGTACAGCATCGTGTCCATGCTGTTCCATGGGGGACTTATCCTGACACCGCTTTTTCTGGGGGCGCATATCTTGTTATGGAAGCACGGAATCGGTATCGGATGGGCATCGATCCCCAACCGTGGAGAGGACATCCTTGCACTCTTTACCATCGCGACCGGACTGGTGCTCATCACCGGCCGCATTGCGAATCCGTTTTCAAGGGGTATCAGCAGGTTCCAGGATTTCTTCCTGCCGCCGCTGCTGCTCATTCCGTTCATCAGCGGTTTTCTTGTCATGCACCCGGCGCTCAATCCGCTTTCCTACCAGCGCATGCTGCTGATCCATGTCCTTTCCGGCGACCTGATCTTCATGATGATACCCTTCACCAAACTGTCGCACTTCGTGCTCCTGCCGGCGTCACAGTTGATCTCCGAGCTCGGCTGGCACTTTCCGGCCGATGTGGACGAGAACGTCACAAGCACCTTACACAAGGAGACTGAAAAAATATGAGTACCTGGGGAATTTTGACCGATATAACGAAATGCATCGGCTGCGAGAGCTGCGTTGCAGCCTGCAAGGAGATCAACAAAACAGGGAAAGACCGTCCCTGGCGCTGGCAGCAGAACATCGACAGCCTCTCTGCCACGCGCTGGACAACCATCATCAAAAAACCGGGGCATCATTTTGTGAGACAGCAGTGCAGGCATTGCGTATCTCCTGCATGCGTGTCCGTCTGCCCGGTCGGTGCGCTCCAGAAGACAGTCGAAGGACCGGTCATCTACGATGTGTCGCGCTGCATCGGATGCCGCTACTGCATGATGTCCTGCCCGTTCGGTATACCGCGGTACACCTGGGACACCCCGACGCCCTCTGTCAGCAAGTGTGTCATGTGCTATGAGAAGATAAAGAGCGGCGAGATCCAGCAACCTGCCTGTACAAAGGCATGCCCGACCCATGCGACCATTTTCGGCGACCGTGAGGCACTCATCGCAGAGGCACACGACCGCATCCGCAAGGACCCAGGCAAGTACATCGACCGTGTGTGGGGAGAGCACGAGGTCGGCGGTACATCGGTCCTCTACGTATCAGACATCAATCTTGACTTTTTGAGCTGGGACAAGGACCTGCCAAAAGATGCACTGCCCGGCATGGTCTTCAATGTCCTGGAGAAGGTACCGAAGATCTTCCTCGGTATGGGCGCCTTCATGTACGGGTTTTACTGGATTATCGAACGACGGGAGCGGCTGAGTGAGAAGAAGAAGGGAGAGTCGGACCGGTCGGACTTATCTGACAAGCCGGACGGAGAGAAAAAACAATGAAGAAATCACTGAAAAAGCTTGTACGGTCTCTTCTGGACGTGGCCTTCAACTCTTCCTATCACTCTACCCCTCGGGTCAGGACTGTCAAAGGGATCCTCTGGTTCCTTGCGGGGCTCGGTGCGGCTGTCGCCGCGGTCCGTATGGTCCGAGGGCTCGGTGCAACAACGAATCTGACAGACCTGACGCCGTGGGGCCTCTGGATCGGGTTTGACGTCGTGGGCGGCGTTGCCCTGGCTGCCGGCGGGTTCGTCATAGCAGCCACGGTCTACATATTCCACCTGCACCGCTATCACCCGATCGCCCGCCCCGCGGTACTGACTGCGTTCCTTGGCTACGGGGCAGTCATCGTAGGACTGATCTTCGATCTCGGACGATGGTGGGACATCTGGCACCCTGTCGTCTACTGGCAGGACCACAGCGCTTTATTCGAGGTTGCATGGTGCGTCATGCTGTACTTCACCGTCCTCGCGCTCGAGTTCGCACCGACGGTGTTCGAGAAGATGCCCTACCCGAAGATCTACCGGGCACTCAAGGCCATCACGCTCCCGTTGATCATCCTTGGCATCATGCTCTCGACGCTGCACCAGTCTTCCCTCGGCACCCTGTTCCTCATCATGCCGTTTCGAATCTATCCGCTGTGGTACTCGAGTCTGCTGCCCTGGTTGTTCTTCATCTCAGCCATCGGGCTCGGCCTTGCCATGGTCATCCTCGAATCCCTGGTCAGCAGCTGGGTCTATCAGAAGGATGAAGATACAGGGCTCCTCTCGGGCCTTGCCAAGGCCTGTGCAGCGGTCCTCGGCATCTACATGGCGATCAGGCTGGGCGACCTTGCCTATCACGGCAAGCTCATCTATCTTACGAAACCCGTGTGGGAAACAACGGACTTTGTCATAGAAGCATGCCTGAGTGTCATCATTCCTCTTGTCCTTTTCGCTATCCCGAAAGTCAGGCAGAGCAAGGCAGGGCTGTTTATCGGATCGGCCAGCGCTGTTACCGGCGTGGTTCTCAACCGCATCAATGTCTCGGGCATTGCCACGATATCAGCTACAAAGACCCACTACTTCCCCGCATGGACCGAGTTTGCGATCAGCATCGGCATCGTTGCAGCAGCAGCACTGGTGTTCTTCTTCTTTGTCGAGCATTTCTCGGTGTACGGGCAGGAACAGGAAACAAACGAAGGTGCAGCAGCCGGGGACACCACCCTGCCTGCACCGGAGCCGGGGTTGAATGTGTCTGTGCAGAGCGCGGGCATACGCGCGACGGTCCTGTACTCGCTGATCTTTGTCCTCTCACTGTCCATCGGCATCTACTTTATGCCGGGCAGAGACCGGGAACTGCGCACAACACCCGTGCAGCCGCCGGAAACCATCACTGCGGTAAAGGTGTCTGAGCAGGGCCGGGCATTGTACGGACTTCTGCCGGCAGGTTTGGACGATGCCGGTACGCCGGACGTGCGCAGAACGGATCTGCGGGCATTGCTTCTCGTCAACCACAACGGCCGGTTCGTGATATTCGATCATGCAGCACATCAGGTCATGGCCGAACGGCTCTATGCTGCAATGAAGGAACAGCGCCTTCTGACTGACGCTGCAGGGACGGATACTACCGCCTTCTCGAACGGCAACACGTGGATAGAGAAGCTGTCCACGACGACATTGGACGCAATAACAGGACCCTCGAACAACGGCATGCAGCATGCCGGCGAAAACAGCGGCTCGTGCGAACTCTGCCATCATATGAACTATCCCTTCAACCAGGCGACCTCATGCAGGACATGCCACCGTGACATGTACCTGACAACTGACATCTTCAACCATGATTTTCACATTGCAAAACTGGGCAACAATCAGGCATGTGTCAAGTGTCACAAGGACCCCAATGCAGTAAAGTCCATGCAGACCGCAGCGCCGTGCACGTCCTGTCATAGGTTCATGATAGCCAGAAATTCATTGATCAAGCTGCAGGCACACCCTCTTGAAAGGCCGGCTGCCGGCTATAAAGATGCCATGCACGGTCTGTGCAGGAATTGCCATGAGAGAATGGCTGCCCTCTACCCGAAACGCTACCGCGACCTCGCGCTATGCGCAACCTGTCATCAGGTTAATAACCCGGACTATCTGAAAGGCCTGCCCCAGTATCCGCATCCGGAAAAAGCAGGGGCAGGCCCGAAAAACATGGCTGAGCATGAGGCAGGTGCGGGGACACCCCGCCTTGCCGGAAGGACCACATGGTTCAGACCTGCCGTAGGCCAACTGCCGTCCGGTACAGAAGCACAGGTGCGATGAACATGCCCGACGCTACTTTGCAATCGTGGCTGCATACCCGGTTGTTCGAGCAGGTCCCCTGCAAGATCGCCATTATTGATAAAAACCGGAAGATTGTGGAAAACAACCATAGCTTTCAGGAGCTTTTCGGAGAGGGACGCGGGCGGCTGTGCTATGAAGTCTATAAAAAGAAACAGCGGCCGTGCGACCAGTGTACCGCGGAACAGACCTTCATCGACGGAAAGACGCGCATCAACGAAGAGATCGGTCTTGACCGCAATGGCAGGACAGCCCATTACCTTGTCCACATGGTGCCCATCATGACGCAGGACGGGGACATTCCATACGTCGTGGAGATGTCGACCGATATAACCGAGATCAAGCGGCTCCAGCAGGAATATCAGAACCTGTTCGACAAGGTTCCCTGCTATATCGCTGTACTGAACAGGGACTTCAGGGTCGTTCGTGCCAACAGCTTCATGCAAAAGACCTTCGGACCGACCACGAGCCAGTACTGCTGGGAGCTGTTCAAGCACCGGGACGAGAAATGCGAGAACTGCCCTGCAGAGCTTGCATTTGCAGATAACGGTTCGCACACCAACGAGCAGACCGGCATCAATAAGGAGGGTAAGGAGATTCAGTACGCAGTAACGGCCTACCCGCTCACCGGCGGGGATTTGGTGAACCATGTGATGGAAATGGCCGTGGACGTTACGAGGATCTATCAGCTCGAAAAGGAAAAGATAGAGGCCGAGCGGCTGGCAGTCGTGGGCCAGACCGTGGCAGGACTTGCCCACGGCATCAAGAATATCCTTACCGGACTCGAAGGCGGCGTGTACATCTTCAAATCCGGCCTGGACAGGGGCGACAGGGGACGCATCGACCAGGGCTGGGACGTGCTCCACCGCAACATAGACAAGATCTCCACACTCACCAGGAACCTCCTGAGCTTCTCAAAAGGGGTAATACCGACCGTCAGGATGGTCCGGCCTCCGGACATCGTCCATGAGGTGATCAAGCTCTACAAGGAAACCGCGGGAAGATACAATATAGAATTAATCACGGAATGCGACGAATCCATTGCTCCTGCCCCCATGGACCCGGAAGGTATCCATGCATGTCTCGCAAACCTGGTGTCCAACGCCATCGACGCGTGCCAGATGAGCGACAAGCGCAGCTGCGAGGTGAGGGTCCGGTGCCGTGAGGAAGACGAATCCGTCATCTTCGATGTCGAAGACAAGGGATGCGGTATGGATTATGAGGTCAAGCAGAAGGTATTCACCAACTTCTTTACCACGAAAGGTGAAGGGGGAACAGGCATAGGACTCCTGCTCACGCGGAAGATCGTCCAGGAGCACGGAGGCCGCATCGTCATCGAGTCAGTCCCCGGACAGGGATCGCTGTTCAGGATGATTTTCCCGAGAAAAAGACTGCCGCAGCTCTCCGCTGAGGTATAAAGGAGGCATTTGTATGGTCAGACCGCAGGACAAAACAATCCTCATCGCCGACGATGAGCCGGACATCGTTGTCTACCTGAAAACGCTCCTCGAAGACGCAGGCTTCAATGTCATGACCGCGTTCGACGGAGATGAAGCACTTGAGAAGATACGGCAACATACGCCGGACCTCGTATCGCTGGACCTGGTCATGCCCCGGAAGAGCGGGATACGGTGCTATTACGAGCTGCGAAGGAACAAGGCATGGTCGAAGATCAAGGTCATCATAGTCACGGCGCACGCAAGGGAC
>JAJYLM010000082.1 GCA_021787655.1 bacterium | reverse complement strand
AACTACAGCAGCTCCCCGGCAACACCGCCCAGCAGCGCCCACCACTGGCTGCTTCCCCATACCGTCGGCATCTTGCGTTCTGCCGGCTGAGCTGCTGCATCCACCCCTGTCGATGGATCAGCGGCACGGGCAGGTACCGGTCCATCAGCATAAGCACTGGTACGGCACGATGCCACACTCAACAATAGTAACAGTATGACCTTCACTACCATTTTCATCATAGCAGCCTTTTGGGTTCTCTTATTGTAGGAATGCTTTTTGATGAAATCAAATGACGCGACATGACGAGTTTCATAAAAGACACTTCAGAAGGGGATGGATGAAGCGGAATCTTTATCTTCAGGTTTCTCTGCCCACGGCAGCGCGGCCGGCTATATCTTTTTGATAAAGCCCTCGTAGTGCTTGATCTTCTTTTCCAGCCGCTCTATCGCGTTTTTAACCTGTTTCTCTGCAGTGCCCCCGGGCACGGACCTGCTGTTGACAGAGGCCTTGATATCGAGGGCAGCGCGTATGTCCGGTTTGAACGCCGGAGAGAAAGCCGCGAACGTCTCATACTCGAGGGAGGCGACGTCCACACCCTTCTTGACCGCGTACAGCACAATCCTGCCGGTAAGTTCATGTGCCTTTCTGAAGGGCATGCCCTGTCGTACAAGATAGTCTGCGATGTCCGTCGCGAGGAGGTTGCCGTGCGACAACGCCTCCTGCATCCTTCCGGCGTTGAACGACAGCCCTTTGATCAGGGGTGTCCAGACCTCGAGCACGATCCGCGCAGTATCGATCGCATCGAACACCGCGGGCTTGTCTTCCTGCATGTCCCGGTCGTAGGCAAGCGGCAGACCCTTCATCATGGTCAGCAGATTGAGCAGCGCACCGTACACCCTTCCTGACTTGCCGCGGGTAAGCTCGGCAACATCGGGGTTCTTCTTCTGCGGCATGATGCTGCTGCCGGTCGTAAATGCATCCGGCAGGGAAACAAACCCGAACTCATCGGTCGACCACAGGATGATCTCTTCGGACAGCCTTGAAAAGTGCATCATCAGGACACTGATGGCGTAAACCGTGTCCATGGCAAAATCCCTGTCAGCCACGGCATCCATGCTGTTGGCACTGACCTCTTTGAACCCGAGGAGCTTTGCCAGTGCTTCACGGCGGATGTTATAGGGCGTGCCTGCCAGCGCACCGGAACCGAGCGGCATCACCGAGGCTGCATAATATGCATGGAACAGCCGTTCGATATCACGGTTGAACATCTCTGCATACGCAAGCAAATGATGACTCAGGAGGACAGGTTGCGCATGCTGGGTATGCGTAAACCCGGGCAGGGCAATCCCCAGGTTTCCGATCGCCTGTGCACCGAGCGCGGACTGCACTGCAAGCAGCCGGTTGACCATGCCTTTTATCTCGTCGAGAACGTACAGCCTGAAGGCAGTGACCACCTGATCGTTGCGGCTCCTGCCGGTATGCAGCTTGAAGGCTGTATCGCCGATGATTTCATGGAGGCGCTTTTCGATTGCCGTATGGATGTCTTCATCGTGTTCATCGAATACAAAACGCCTGGTCTTGAACTCAAGCTCGATCCTGTGCAACCCCTTCTGGATGCGGCTGTGTTCCGAGGGATCTATCACGCCTGCCTGCAGCAGGCCTTCCGCCTGTGCGCTGCTTCCCCTGATATCATAGAGTGCAAGACGTGCATCCACGAGCAGAGAATTCGTGAACCTGTTGACTATTTCCGCAGGCTCCTGCTCGAACCTGCCTCCCCACAACTTGAAGACATTGCCCTTGTTTTTTTCTTTCGTGTCCTTCATACTGCGTTTATACTACATGAATCAGCAGACAAACAAGAAATTTCTGGACAGGGGAGCCTGGGAAACGGGGCTCACCCGGCACGAAATCCCCTCCCCGTGCTTTCCTGTCCACCCGGCCTTTTCAACTGCGACGTTTGAACGGCGCAAATACCGAACGCGCAGGATTTCCGGCGGGATTCACTGCGAGGTTATGATAAATTCCACCCGCCTGTTTTCCGCCCTGCCCTTTGCCGTCCTGTTGTCGGCAATGGGGTTCTGCATACCATAGCCCCGCGCCGTCATCCTGTTCTGCGCAACCCCTTTGCGGATGAGATAGTCCCTGACGGATTCTGCCCGCGCCTGTGACAGCCTGAGGTTTGTCGAAGGCCTGCCGATGTTGTCGGTATACCCTTCGATACGGATGGTTATCCCTGGATTTTGTATGAGCAGGCCGGCGAGCTCATTCAGTATATCGAATGAAACAGGCATGATCCTCGACTTGCCGAGCCGGAAGAATATTTTATCCGTGATGACGATTCTCTTTTTATCTTTCTCGATGAAAACCCTGGGCCGCTTCACAGCTTCCTTCTTCACGGCAGCAGGCGGCTGGACCGCCGGTTGCGGTACGAGGACGAAATCGACCGGTGTTTTGAACCCCCTGGTCACCTGGGTGTTCTTCGTCTGCGGATAATACCCCGGCTGCGAAACCGAAACGGCGTAATACCCTGCAGGAAGGGTTATAAAGAATCCTCCGGTGGCTGGATCACTCGTTGTCTCCCCGCCTGCCCCGGACACACTGCCCTGTCCTGCTGCTGCGGCAGCAGTCACCGTTGCCTGCAGGGGACTGCCCTGCGCGCTGGTTATTCTGCCGTAGACAGCGCCAATCGTGGATTCCTTCTCCAGCGCAATGACCGCAGATACCGTCGCACCCGGCTGTACGGTCACCGTGATTGTTGTGGAAGCGTACCCGTGTTTGTCCGCAGACAAGGTGACAACACCCGGTTTGAGGCCCGGAGTCGTGAAACCGCCGGTGGCCGGGTCAGTTGAAAGATCCGTCAACCCCGTATTGATCATGCGGACCACAGCCTGTCCGAGGGGTGCAGAGGTCTGCTTATCGACCACAGTGCCCCGGATTTTTCCTGTATATGATTGCTCAGGCGACGACAGCGGAACAAATTTTCTGACAATACGCTCGTTCTCCCGGTGGTTGAAGGTATAGGTGACCATGCCGATAAGATACGGTATATCGCGTATACCTGCCTCTGCGCTGATGATGAAATCATCTATTCTTATGTTAAGGCCGATGGGGATGTATATGGTTGGAAAGGGCAGATAGTATTTTCCTATCTTGTTCTCCAGGTCTTTAGCCTTTTGCGGATCAACAGTCGGATCGGTAGGCAGGCCCCAATGATAAAGGTGAACAATTCCCCAGCCCATGCCGATGCCGGTATAAAGATTTACAGGCCAGGAGGGAAATGCCGTAACTATCTCTGCTACATCAAGCGTAAACATATCGGCATGTGCTGCAGTAAAATCCTGCGTATTGGGAAGCGTACGGAAATGGCTGTATGCAAGGCTGTACCTGCTCGAGAAAACGCCCCGCGGTCCTTTGTCGCCGTACGATATATAGCTCACCCCGATAGTATAACCTTCCATGTTATAGGTACTGTCCGTCGTTTTGAGTGCATTTTTTGCAAAAGCAGGCAGACCTGTCCAGCCGGAACTTACCGAGACACCGCTGCGGGCCACGGGCTCAGCCATAGCAGCGCCGGCCGGCCACAGGGCGAACAGGCATAAAAAGGTAGTCAGTATAAAAAAACAATTCTTGTTCATAGAAGCACCCTGTCGGCAGAGTCTGCGTTACTTTGAATGCGTGGTTATTTTCTTCTGTCCGCTGCGGGCCGCAAGTGTCTGTGTCATCGTAGTATACAGATAAACACCTTGCTTGTTCCCGTCCTGTCCGGCCCCTTTCATCTTTTCGATGCTCTTGGCGGGCTCATAGCAGTCGTACAGCACCCATCCAACAGCATCGCCGAAGTTCCGGGCTGCAGCGCAGGTGTCGGCATTGAGCGTTCCATAATACCATGAAACATCGGGCATGGTATTCAAGCAGCTTCCCATCACGGCCCACTGATCGATGTCGCTCATCAAAGATGTACGCTGGCAATCCCGCACCTCTGCACCGGTCTGGGGGTTGTCCGGAATTTTATAGTAAAAAACATGGAGTGCCGGCATACAACCAGAAACTATCGAAAATAAACCAGCACCGAACAGAAGAGCGAGAGCACGTATCACCCTTGTGCGCATCCTTGCACCTTTTTGAACGAATGAATATCTCACATCCATGGCCTGCCTCCTTACGAATTTATGAGAGCATAAACTTACTAAAACATCAACCGGAAAGAGAACCATTGAAGGTGGGGGGTTCTTCCCTGCCAAAATCCCGTCTCCGAATCGTGCCGTGGCTATCAAGAAAAAGGGCGGCAGCCTGCCGCCCTTCCTGCATAAACGTTTTTCCACTTCCTAAAAGGTAACCATGAACTTGCCGCTTGTACTCTGATTGTTAACGTCGAAGCTGACCGTGCCGGAAATGGTCGTACCTGCTACCGGAGGTGCTCCATTGACAGAGAACTGAACATTGATACAGCCGGATGCCTTCGTCGCATTGAACATATTGTCAAACTGGGTCTGGAGCTGTGTGGGATCCGTTGCAATTGCAAATGTTCCGCCGGTACTTGCCGCAAGTGTCTGGAGATCCGTACAATTGATCATGTAGCAGTCCGAACCCAGACCAACGGTGTACACTCTGACCTTGTTCGCCTGTGCCTGGCTGATAGCATCTGAGAGCACCTTCGAGCTGCTGTTTTCGTAACCGTCCGTAAAAATCAGGGACACCTTGTTTGCCCCGCTGACGGTAGCAAGGAGATTCGCGCTGTCGTATGCGGCATCCCACAGGTTCGTGGAACCTCCCGCAAATACCGCACTGGTCACTGCTTTATCGAGCAAGGTTTTGTCCGAGGTGAAATCCTGCCATATCTGTATTGCCAGATATCCGCTCGTTGGGGCAGTACTGGTATCGAACGAAGAAATTGATGCTTTGTCCGTGCCTGCCATACGGCTTATAAATTGCTTGGCAGCATCTCCGCGAAGGTTGTTGGGATCACTGCTTGACATGGAACCCGTTGAGTCCAGCGTAATAGCACTCGTCAGGTCTCCCTTGGAGGTAATATCGCCGCAAACAATTGCGGACCCGGTAATCGGGCCCGCGCCGGCCGTCGTAAGATTATTTGCCTTCACGTTCAATGAGGTAATACCGGTGCCAGATGCCGTGAGATTGCTCACCTGAGGATTCGTTATGGCGCCGGTTACCAGGCTCTTACTGCCGTCCAATGCACTGACATTGAAGTCTACCTTTCCCTGGGCAGCATCCTGAATCGTGTAGCCATTGACCGTCGCACTCAGTGCGCTGCTGCCTCCACTGCCGCCGCTGCTGCCGCATCCTGCGGCAAACGCCATACCGAGAGTAACTATCGAAACAGCGGTTATATAAACCGAAAGTCTTTTGTTCTTAAACATATGCATAATTTCTCCTTTTCATTTATTCTGCACGTCGGGTGAATACAAAAATCAGCTCCTGCCCCATGTTCATGCAGGCAGGGATTGTTTATAGCTGCGGTGCAAAAAAAGGAGGAGCACGCTCGGTGAAGTCGTAAACGGACGTGCCGGCATATGCGGCGTCCCGCAGGTCATCTCTCCGTTCAGAAACCGTTTTGCCGTCCTGGACGACAAACCACGCAGGCTTAATATAGTTGTTCCGGTGAACGACGACATACTTGTTCTGCCGGACCTTCAAAACATCGTTGTGTGCATTGATGGTGAATGCGCTGCGCTGAACCAGACGTGATTCGTGTACATCAATGACAGGATGAAAAGAAAAAAACATGCTTACCGGAGATAAAAAGATAAGGCTTATTATGTGTACGCTTATGACCCGTGCTCGAAAACCCATAACCATCCTCATATCATAGCCGGTATACAATTACAGGAATACTGTCAACTTGTTTGACCGAAAACACATAAGCACTTCGTACCAAATCACACACCCGCACCCTGCATCTTTTCTATGTCGATGGTGTCGGGCGTTACCCCCTCTTTTGACAGAGCGCCCTTGATAACACGCTGGGTCTCTGTCTTCGGCAGCTCTGTCATCACCCGGAAATAACGGGGTATGGCAAACTTTGCGAGGTGTTCTCTGAGGAATGCGTGCAGTGCATGAATAGTGACTGCCGAACTTTCAACGAAAACAATGGCTGCCATCACTTCGTCCTCCCCGAGCTCCGAGGGAACCGCGAACACGGCACACTCGAGCACGTCCGGGTACTGAAGTATCGCGTGCTCGACTTCATACGCCGAGATGTTCTCTCCCCTGCGCCTGAGGGACTCAGTTTTTCTGCCCACAAAGTAAAGATACCCTTTGGTGTCCGCATACACCATATCACCGGTGTACAGCCAGCCGTCCCTGAGCTTCGATGAGGTCGCCTTCTCGTCCTTGAAGTATTCCACCGGTTTATTGGTCTTTTTACCGGTGGAAAAGATAAGCTCTCCGGTCTGTCCCTGCGGTACATCCCTGCTTTCATCATCGACGATGCGGTACTTCCCTCCCAGCGGTTTGCCCATGCTGCCTGCAGGTGCCTGCCCGTAGTTCATGACGATGCTGCCGCCGCCGTCTACCGCACCGTATCCTTCGATGATCTGCACGCCGAACCTATTCTCGAATGGCACCCACATGTCCGTGGGACACGCTGCGGAGACAACATGTTTCACCGAGTGATTGCGGTCATCGGGTCGTTCCGGCTGCTTCATCAGGATCGGGATGATGCCGCCGATCGTGTTGAACACCGTCGCTTTTGTCTCGCGTACCTCGTTCCAGAACCTGCTCGCGCTGAACTTCTCCCGGAGCGCTACCTGTGCACCAACGTTCATGGCCGCTGTAACGGTGAGCAGGATCGCGTTTGCATGGAACAGGGGCAGGCAGGTAAAATACACGTCGTCCTTCGTCAGGAGCGTACGGTTGAGCAGTTTCATCATCCGTATATTCGTGCGGCCATAGAAGGTCGGGACACCTTTGGGAAGGCCAGTCGTTCCGGAGGTGTAGAGCAGCATGCACAGGTCGCCCTCCCGCGGACGGATCGAAGGCTTCACCGAACTGGCCCCGGGGACGTACGCCTGGTCAAGGACGTGCCCCCCTGAAGAAAGGCCGGAACCGGATTGGTCCGTGCCGGGGTTGGCGATAACGAGGGTAGGTGCAGTGAGATCGCCCTTTATCTTGTCGTAGTACGGGAGGAGATCCTGATCAATGCACGCGAAGCGGGCGCCCGAGTGGTTGAATATATGCGCGAGCTGGTTCGAACGCAGGGCTATGTTCACCGGGACCGCGCACATACCAAGCTTTTGCGCACCGAAAAAGACGTCGAGCCATCGCGGTGAATTCTTCATGACGAGCGCGATCGCCTGACCGGGTTGAGCACCGAGCCCCCTTAGATAGTTTGCTATCCTGTTCGCGTTCGCGTCCATGTCCGCATAGGTGTAGGTCCTTTCATAAAAGTGCAGAAACGGCCGGTCCCCGTGGCGTGCCGCCTGTTCTTCCAGCAGCCCGGCATGCGAAACATCATGCGCTATGGTCAGCTTGCCCCGTGACCGGGTCAGGCGGACAGTGTCCCCGAGCGTGCCCCGCCTGAATTCTTCCCATGCCAGCAGAGCTGCACCGGCAGCTAATTTTCTCAAAAAGGTGGACGTCTTCATGTGCGATCCCCGGGCCTGGTTATTTTTCCAGGATGTGGATACACAGTGCGGCCTCTTCGTTGCCGAGCGCACCCCCGCCATTCTCCGCCAGGCCGATGCGCGCTCCCTGTACCTGCCGTTTCCCTGCCTCGCCGCGCAGTTGGGTCACCAGTTCGTTGATCTGGGCAAGACCCGACGCTCCGATGGGATGTCCGCGCGAGAGCAGCCCCCCGGACGTGTTGATTGGCTTCTTCCCGCCAACCCGGGTATCTCCCCGCTCCGCATACACGCCGCCTTCTCCCTCCGGAAAAAATCCGAGTGCCTCGGTCTGGTGGAGTTCGCCGTATGCAGTCGCATCGTGCACTTCTGCAAGGTCTATGTCCTTTGGACCCAGCCCGGATTTTTCATATGCAATCCTGCCCGCCCGCTCGCCGATGTCCGGCTCGTCCACGGAGCGCGTCCGTCCGGAGGCGAGCACGGAAGCCCTGACCCTGATTGAACGCGACAGGACACCGAGCTGTTTCACGACATTTTCGGAAGCGAGGATCGCCGATGCAGCACCGTCGCCGATCGGTGCACACATCGCCCTGGTCAGCGGATAGGACACCATGCGATCGCTCAGGACATCGTCGACGGATACATCGAATGTGTACTGTGCATTGGGGTTCATCGTCGAGTGCCAGTGGTTCTTTGCGGCGATGACCGCGAGCTGGCGCATGGTGCTCCCGTACTTCTTCATGTGTGCCCGCGCTGCAAACGCATAGACGTCCATGAACGGGGAATGGTCGGCACCGGCCCCTTTGCCTGTGCCGTTCAGGCCTGCGAGCAGCTTTTTGACATTGCCGTATCCCATGCTCTCGCCGAGAATGATGTACGTCGCAAACATGTCCCAGTAATTTTGCAATTTTCCGCGCATGCCGGACTTGTTCTTTTTCGCCCGCGGCTTCCTGACACCGGCCGGAACGTTCTTCGGTACCTCGAGCATCTCGGGCGACGTCTTCTTTATGTACTTTATCTGATCGAAAATACCCGCCACGTCGAGTCCGCTCATGAAACCGGCGAACATCAGGTATTTGTTTTCTGCATAAACCTTTTCCACGCCGATCGCCAGGGACACATCGGTCATCCCGGATGCAACGTCCTTCCAGGCGTTGTGAAAGGCCGTCGAACCTCCTGCGCATGCATTCTCGACATTCGTGATGGGGATACCCTCTATGCCCAGGGGCCGCAGTGCGACCTGGCCGCGAATGCAGTGCTGGAAATTGCGCATGCCCCAGCCCGAGTTTGAAAACCATGCGGACTGGATGCTGCCCTTTTCGAT
>JAJYLM010000081.1 GCA_021787655.1 bacterium | reverse complement strand
TGCGTGCCAGGTGACCAACCCGTCCATCGACCCGCTCAGGGAGCCCATGGAACTCAGGACCTTCCTCGGCAGGAAACCGGACAAACTCGAGATCGGCCCCGGCGGAGACATCACGACCAAGCTGGCTCCCCAGCTCGTGCTCGAAACCCCGATCATGTTCTCCGCGATGTCGTACGGCTCGATCAACTACAATGTCTGCGAATCCGTGGCACGTGCCTCGAAAGAACTGGGCATATTCTGGAACACGGGGGAAGGCGGACTGCCGAAGGCGCTGTACGGGTACGGCAAGAACACCATCGTGCAGTGTGCATCCGGAAGGTTCGGCGTCAGTCCGGAATACCTGAACGCGGGTGCTGCGATCGAGATCAAGATCGGCCAGGGAGCGAAGCCCGGCATCGGCGGGCACCTTCCCGGAGAAAAGGTACTCGAGGGCATTTCCGAGACGCGGCTGATCCCCGTCGGGACGGACGCAATCTCCCCGGCACCGCACCATGACATCTATTCCATCGAAGACCTGAAGCAGCTCATCTATGCACTCAAGGAGGCGACCCGGTACGAGAAGCCGGTGTCCGTCAAGATTGCGGCGGTGCACAACGTCGCCGCCATAGCGAGCGGCATCGCACGGGCCGGTGCGGATATCATCGCCGTCGACGGTTTCCGCGGCGGGACCGGTGCTGCACCCAAGGCCATCAGGGACAACGTCGGCATACCGACCGAGGTCGCCATCGCTGCAGTTGACGAGCGACTCCGGCAGGAGGGCATCCGCAACGAGGTATCGCTCGTTGCAGCCGGCGGGTTCAGGAACAGCAGCGATATCATCAAGGCGATCGCGCTCGGGGCTGATGCCGTGTACATCGCCACCTCGGCACTCATGGCAGTCGGCTGCACCCTGTGCCAGCAGTGCCACCGGGGCAGGTGTGCGTGGGGCATCACCACGAACGATCCGGAGCTCTCCAAGCGCGTCAATCCGGAGCTCGCGGCTGAACGGCTGATCAACCTCATCCACGCGTGGTCCAACGAGATTAAAGAAATGCTCGGACTGATGGGCATCAATTCGATCGAAAGCCTCAAGGGAAACCGTGACCGGCTGCGCGGCGTTGGCCTGTCGGAGGTCGAGCTGCAGGCACTCGGTATAAAACAGGCAGGCATGTGAGAGGATGATATGAAAGTTGTATACCCACGAGAACAATGGTGCGTTGCATGTAACCTCTGCGAGGTTGCATGCAAAACCGAACATTCGAAGACAAAGGAGCCGCTCAAGATGTACCTGATGGAGACCCCGCGTCCCCTGTCACGGACGAAGGTCGAATACCGGCCGCCGCTCTCGGTTTCCATCATGTGCAGGCACTGTGCCGAGGCAGAGTGCGTCGAGGCGTGCAAGAACGGGACACTGACGAGAAACGAGACGACCGGCAGGATCGAGCTGAACCAGGACAAGTGCCTCGGGTGCTGGATGTGCATCATGGCATGCCCGTACGGTGCGATCAGCCAGTTCCGTGCAGGGAGCGGCAAGGAAGAACGGCCGGTCGCAAACAAGTGCGACCTGTGTCCGGACCGTGAGACACCGGCATGCGTGACCGTCTGCCCGAACCGGGCGCTGGTCTTCGAGGACAGGGGTTAATCATGGCACACAAACACTACGTCATTATCGGGAATTCGTACGCCGGGATCTTTGCAATAGAGGCCATCCGGAAGCAGGACAAAGACGGCGCTATCACGGTCATCTCGAAAGAACCGTACCACGCCTATGCGCGCGCGGCGATCCATGAGTACATGGACGGGATCATCGGCGACAGTCAGATGTATTACCGGGACATGGATTTTTACGGGCACCACGGCGTGACGACGATGCTCGGCAGGGCTGTCACCCGGATTGAGCCGGGCAAGAACAGGGTGGTCCTTGACAACAAACAGACGGTCGGCTTCGACCGGCTCATGATCAGCACCGGCGGCATCCCCATCACGCCGCCCATCGAAGGGTCCGAAGGACCCGGCATGTTCACCTTCACGACGTGGGACGATGCCAAGGCACTCAGGGGCTGGGTACAGAAGCAAAAGAGCCCCCGGGCAGTCGTCATCGGCGGCGGGCTCATCGGCCTGCAGTGTGCCGAGGGCCTCCAACACCTGGGTGTCGACGTTACCGTCGTCGAACTCGCTGACTACATCCTCGTCAAGGCACTTGACCAGCTCACGGCGACACGCGTCCAGCGCTGGCTCAGTGAGAACGGCCTGAAGATCGTCACGGGCAGCACGGTTGAATCCGTCCGCCGGCTCAAGGGCGCAGTTGCCGGGGTACGGCTGAAGAACGGAGAGAAGCTGGCCTGCAACACCGTGGTCCTCAGCATCGGCGTACGGCCGAACACCGGCCTCACCGAAGGCTCGGGTATCAAGGTCAACCGGGGCATCATGCTGGACAAGGCCATGCAGACGAACATCGAAGGCATCTATGCCGCCGGGGACGTCGCAGAGGCCGAGGATTTCCTCAGGAAACGGGCGGACGTCCTGCCGATCATACCCGTCGCAACCATGCAGGGCAGGATCGCGGGCACGAACATGGCGGGCGGGGACGCAACCTATCCCGGCGGACTGCCGCAGAATGCTTTCCAGTTCTTCGGAAAGAACACGGTTTCCATCGGCAACGTCATCTACGCTGACAAGCTCGGAGGGTACGAGGAAATCGTGCGGGACGATGGCGATGTCTACCGGAAGGCGGTTTTGCAGGACGGCAGGCTTGTCGGTATCCTCTCCATGAACCAGATAACGAGGATAGGCATCTACAACAGTATTATCAGGGCACGGATGGATGTCAGCGGCATCAAGGAACGGCTGCTGGCAGACGATTTCGGGTTCCTCGATCTCCCGAAGGAATTCAGGGATGAATTATTGACGAAACCGGGGTAATGAAATGGGCATAAAATCTTCGACACCATACGGAAAGGATTTCGGCGGCTGCGGACTGGCCGGAATCATCGACAGGAGCGGGAAACCGGTTGCCGGATCCATGATCGTGGCTTCGCTGACCTCTATGAAGGACCGGGGCAACGGGCTGGGCAGCGGGTACGCAGTATACGGAGCCTACCCGGATTTCAAGGACAGCTTCGGCGTGCACGTCATGTACAACGATGCCGCCGCACGGGAACCGGTCGAACACCTGCTGAAAACAAAACTGCAGCTCCGGCACGCAGAACCTATACCCGTCAAGAAGATCCACGCTGTCCCCGACCCGCCGGAATTCTGGCGCTACTTCGTCGACCCGCCTCCGGAGGCGGCAGACGAGGGCGAGGACGCTGTCGATGACCTTATCGTCAACATCGTCATGGACATCAACGAGAGGATCGACAACGCGTACGTCATTTCCAGCGGCAAGAACCTCGCGGTCTTCAAGGGCGTCGGCCACCCGGATGCAATGGCTGAGTTTTTCAGGATGCAGGACTACGCAGGGTACCTGCTGCTCGGGCACACGCGCTTTCCGACCAACACGCCGGGCTGGTGGGGCGGAGCACATCCGTTCACCATTCTCGACTGGTCCATCGTCCACAACGGCGAGATCTCTTCGTACGGCACCAACAAGCGGTATGTGGAGATGTTCGGGTACAAGTGCACGCTGCTGACCGATACCGAAGTGGTTGCATACCTGCTCGACCTTCTTATCCGGAAAAAGGGGCTTTCGCTTGCTGCTGCTGCGACGGTCCTCGCCCCTCCGTTCTGGAAGGACATCCAGGACATGGCGCCCCCGAAGAAAGACTACTATACAGCACTGCGGATGGCGTACGGCAATGCCTCGCTGAACGGGCCGTTTGCCATTCTGATGGGTTTCGATAACGGTATACTCGGGCTCAACGACCGGATTAAGTTGCGGCCGCTGATTGTCGGGAAAAAGGGCGACCTTGTTGCCATTGCGAGTGAAGAATCGGCAATCCGGGAGGTCATCCCGCAGCCTGACGACGTCTGGGCACCGAAGGCAGGAGAACCCATCATCGTCACACTCAAGGAGGACAAAAAACAGTAATATGGGAAACAGCATTACGATAGACGCACAGGGAATGCACTATAAAATCCTGAACCAGAAGATCCACGATGCGCTGGGCAGCGGCAGAACGGACATACAACTTTCCCATGTCAACGGACAGCGGTATATCGCGGACGCCCTGAAAAACGATATCAGCATCACCATCGACGGGGTTCCCGGCAACGACCTCGGCATCTTCATGAACGGTCCGGTCATAACCGTCAACAACAACGCGCAGGACGCCGTGGGCAATACCATGAACGGCGGCAAGATCATCGTCAAGGGCATGGCAGGCGATGTCTGCGGCTACGGCATGCGGGGAGGCAAGCTCTTTATCCTGAAGGACGCGGGCTACCGGGTCGGCATTCACATGAAAGGATACAAAAACCTGAACCCCACTATCGTGATCGGCGGCAACGCCGGCGATTTTCTTGCCGAGTACATGGCAGGCGGGGTGATCGTCGTGCTCAGGATGTTCGGCAGGCAGAACGGAAACAGCTCGACCGGCGATTACCTGGGCGCGGGTATGCACGGTGGAACCGTGTACCTGCGGGGCAAGTCCGACAGAAAGAAGATCGGCAAAGGCGTGGAGGTAACGGAACTTTCGGACGCAGACCGCGGACTGCTCAAGGGCATCATCAATGAGTACGCAGATGACCTCGGTCTCGATGCCGGCAGTATCCTGAGTGAACCGTTCGAAAAACTCATTCCTCTGAGCACCCGGCCCTACGCAAAAATGTACACCTATTGACGAACGCGGCAGTCTGTGTCACGGGTTTGAAAACGGCCATGCAGAGTCATCGGATGATACCGTGGACAAACGAAGATGACAGTCGTTTTATTTATGCCAAAAGGTGTGCTATACAACAAGACAGGATTGTATATGGATAAAGCGTTTGAACTTGTATTGATCGTTCCCTATATGTCGCAGAAGGCCGGGGAAATACAGGAGTTCCTGCTCACAACCAGAGAAAAGAGCACCCCTGATCCCCTGAGGGGAATCCATCTGTACAGCTGGTCTTCGAGCGATACCATCGGGATAGCACTGTCGTTCGATGCGGCCTGCCCTCCGCACGCCGTCAAAGAAATCGAAGCCTGGGCAGAGAAGCTCGAGGCAAAGCTCTACAATCTCATGTCGATGGGCGAAAAGGAGCGGGATGCATTTCAGAGCAAACTCCCGTTAACGTCGGACATCAAATTTTCCGGTGATTTCGACATCAGAACGGCGATCAAGAGCATCCTCGCCAGAACGACGTCGACAATCGGCAGAAAATACCAGAGATACAGCACATCTATCAAGGTGGTCTTCAAGTCGAAAGAACATTTTATCGAAGAATACTCGAATGACATTTCCAAGGGAGGGATCTTCGTGGCTACGGAAAATCCCCTGCCGGTGGAATCCAGGATAGAACTTATTCTGTTTCTGCCGGAATCCTCAAAAGAGGTCAGGATCGTCGGCGAGGTGGTCCACGTTTTCGGATCCGAGCAAGCAAAGCTTCTCGACAACAAGCGCGTTCCGGGCATGGGCGTGCAGTTCCTGGAGTTTGAAGACGACGGGAAAAAGGTACTGGAAGAGTACTTCACATCCCTAAGTACACCTCGATAACCATCCCCTTCCGCGCACGCCAGCCGTCTCCGGTGTATGGCTTAAAGTTCTTCATTTTATATTATACAGACAACAAGGTACGAACGATGGAGATGTAGGATGCAGAGAACACTACCATTGGCTAAGATAACGGGTCCCATGCCGTCGAAGACCACTGTCATCAGGCAGAGGCTCTTCCGCAAAGTGGACCAGGCACGAAAAAGCCCGGTTATCTGGATCACCGGACCGCCGGGCTCAGGCAAAACGACCCTCGTTGCGAGCTACATCAGGAACCGCAGCCTGCCGGGCATCTGGTATCAGATAGACGCAGGGGATGCTGATCCCGCAACCTTTTTTTACTATCTCAAGCTGGCGGTAGACAGGACTGCAAAGAGGCGCCATCCCACCCTGCCCTTGCTGGGTCCGGAATATCAGGCAGCTCTTCCGGCGTTTGCCGGAAGATACTTCGGCAATCTCTTCGAGCGGTTTTCGTCTCCCTTTGCCCTCGTCTTCGACAACTACCACGCCCTCGCGGGCGATCAGCTCATTCACTACATGATCAACGAGGGCATGGAGCGGGTGCCGGAACGAGGTGTTATCATTATCATGAGCCGCAGCGAACCGTGGCCCGCATTTGCGCGCATACGTGAGAGCGGCAGGCTGACGGTGCTCGGGTGGGAAGACCTCAGGTTTACGGAAAAGGAGACCGAATGGTTCGTCCGAAAATATGCAGGAAAACGTCTGCGCCGGCAAACGGTCCGTACCATGCTCAACCGGACGACCGGCTGGGCAGCAGGTATGGCATTGATCATGGAACACATCAAAAGTACCCGGGTATCTCCGGAGTCGTTCAGCCAATCAGGACACTCGTTTTCACTCGTGGATCGGGAAGCACAGGAGACTATCTTCAGCTATTTTGAGGGCGAGGTATTCGACAGGGAGGACGCAGGCATGCGCGAGTTCATGCTCACATCCGCTTTTCTGCCGAGGATGACGTCGAGGACCGTGGAGGCACTGACGGGGTCGAAAGACGCGGGGCGTCTCCTGTCGAAGCTTGTCCGGTCGAGCAGCTTTATAAGCAGATACAATGCCCGGGAGCCTTTCTATCGATACCACGACCTGTTTCTCGAATTCCTGCGTGCAAAGGCGATAGATCTCTGGAGTGCCGATACCCTGATCAGCGCCCGGCGCCGCGCAGCGAAGGCCCTGTCGGATACCGGGCAGACCGAAGACGCGATCACCCTCTATCTTCAGGCGGGCGATTGGGCACAGGCCGCCCGGCTGATTACCGGCGAGGCACCCGGACTCATCGATAAGGGCAGGTTCAAGACGCTCGAGGCATGGCTCCTCGGACTTCCGGCGGACGCGCTCGAGCGAGACCCGTGGCTCCTGTACTGGCTCGGGGCAAGCCGTGTGATGTCCGACCCAACAGGCTCCCTTGAATCCCTTAACAAAGCGTACCGCATGTTCAAAGAGAGGAACGTGCCTGCAGGGATGTACGTTACCATAGCGACGACGATGAAGGCCTTCATACTGAGCACGCATGACGTTACCTCGTGGGGACGATGGATCAAGGAGTTCAAAGAGCTCCACCGCATGTATCCGGAGTTTCCGTCCCGGGAGGTCGAACTGGAGGCGTCCTTCGGCATCTATAGTGCGCTCCTGTTCCACGACCCTCAGGACCCCGAGCTTCCGATGTGGGCGGAAAAAGTCAAATCGATTCTGACAAAAATCCCCGACCGGTTTGCCCGCATAAGGTACGGCAGTATGCTGTTTCTCTACTACTCGTGGACCGGAGATTTCTTCAATGCCGGTGCACTGGCGGATATGTTCCACGCGGTGGTGCGCTCCGGGGATACGCCGCTGCCCACGCGCCTGTTCGGGTACGTCATGGAGTGTACCTATCTCTGGAACCGCGGAAGCACGGACGCCTGTCTCAGGGAAATGGAAGAGGCCTTGGCAATCGCGCACGCCGATACTATCCACATCGTTGATCGCTTTCTTCTGGGTGCCGGCCTGCATGCCTCGTTGATAAACGGCGATGTAAAGACCGCCGCGAACATAATAAAGCGGATGGAGGACACAGTAAATCCTTTCTACCGGTTCGCTCTCTCCAATTATCATTTTTTACTCGGCTGGTACCGTATTCTTGCGGGAGACCCGTCCGGCGCGCACCAATACGCAGAAGAGGGCCTTGTACTGGCACGGGAAGCCGGTGTTCCATACGTGCAAGCGCTCCATCATCTCGAGCTGGCATATCTGAATATCGGGGACGGGCGTTACCGTGAGGCATCGTCCCATCTTGCCCATGCCCATAGCATTGCCGTCGGCATGAGGAGTATGCATCTTGAATATCTTTGCCTGATGACGCACGCATGGTGCGATTTTACGAGAGGCAGAGAGGCACGGGCTTTGAAGGGGCTTACACAGGCCCTGGCGATCGGCAAAAGGCAGGGCTTTGCCGTTACGCTGGTGTTCAACCGGTCCGTGCTTGCGGACCTGTACAACAGGGCGCTCGATGCCGGGATAGAGACGGAATACGTAAAAGGCGTTATCAGGAAGCTCGACCTCGCCCCTCCCGAGCCTTCCGATCATAATCCGGCAGTTTGTACCGGCTGGCCATGGCCCATAACGATATTCACACTCGGACGCTTCGAGCTTATGCGGGACGGAAAAAAGCTGGTCTTCTCCGGGAAGGTCCAGAAAAAGCCGCTGACCCTGTTGAAGGCGATCAGCGCTTTTGGAGGAGAAGAAATCGAAGTGGGTCAGCTTGCCGACCTTTTATGGCCGGATTCCGAGGGGGACGTCGCTTTCAAGGCCTTGCGTGTAACTCTCATACGCCTGCGCAGACTGCTTGGCTATCCCGCGGCGGTCAGGCTTGTAAACGGCAAGGTATCCCTGGACTCGCGATACTGCCGGATCGATGCATGGGCGTTCGAGCAGGCACTGGACGGGATCGAGGCGGCGCAAAGAGCCGGGGGACAGGGAAAGGAGCTTATGCTCACATCGCGCCTGCAAAAGGCCGTTGCATCCTACAGAGGGGATTTTCTGGCCGGGGAATCAGACCCATGGTCGGTATCGTACCGCGAGCGGCTCAGACTCAGGTTTACCGGATGCATCGAAAGCCTCGGCAATCGTCTCGAGCGGGAACAGGCATTCAAACAAGCCATCGAGACTTATCGCAAGGGACTGGAAGCCGATGAGCTCTCCGAGGTCTGCTATCAGCGCATCATTGTCTGTTATCTCAGGATGGGACGCCGCGCCGAGGCGTTATCGACGTACCATACCTGCAAAAAGACCCTCGCTGTCTACGGCATAGAGCTGTCTTCCGAGACGGACGCTCTCTACCGCCAGATAAAGTCCGGATGATCAAGTCTGAAAATTCTTTCCT
>JAJYLM010000080.1 GCA_021787655.1 bacterium | reverse complement strand
GAACGGTGTATTCATACCGGACCGGGCACGCGCCGTGTACGCAGTTCACAATCTGCAGATGGGAGGCACTATGAACCTGATGGAATTGATGGCAGAGCGGCGCGAGATCATTCTGAAAAAATGGCTGGAATCGATCACGGCATCGTACCCGCATGCTTCTTCGTTTCTGACGCAGCAAAAAAACAGGTTTGCGAATCCCGTAGGATATACCATAGAAGAAACGGCGAACGCTGTCCTGAATGCCGTCATCCGGCGTGAAATCAGTACGCAGACGCACGACGCACTTGACCGGTTTATGCAGGTAAGGGCTGTCCAGGATTTTACGCCCTCCCGTGCGGTAGATTTTCTGCTGACACTGAAGCAGATCATGCGCGAAACATTTAACAACGTCATCCGGGGCACGGATCTCGGAGATGAATTTCAACTATCGGTATCCCTCATTGATCGAATGGTTCTCATCTCGTTTGAAAGCTACACAAAGTACCGTGAGAAACTGTACGAATTGAAAGTCAATGAATTCAAACATATGGCATTCAGATTGCTGGAGCGTGCAAATCTTACGTTCGAATTCCAGGGGGACGACTTTGCTGGTGAAAATGGCATTCCAAAGAATGATAGTGTGAAGTGAGGTAATTGTACATGAAAATAGTGGTTGCTTTCATTGTTGTGCTCGTGCTTGCTGCACTTCCGTATGCCGGGATCCAGTATGCCGGAATGTCCACGGTGTTCGGCATTATCATACCGTATGCTGCAGTGGCCGTCTTTATCCTCGGCGTCGTTTATCGAATCGTGAAATGGGCTCGGTCCCCGGTTCCGTTCCGTATACCGACGACCTGCGGACAGGAAAAATCACTGCCATGGATCAAGCAGAATAAACTGGATAATCCTTCGGGAACCGCCGGTGTGTTGGGAAGAATGGCCCTTGAAATACTGTGCTTCCGTTCATTGTTCAGGAACACAAGGACAGAACTGAGGGAAGGACCCCGGCTTTCCTACGCTTCGAGCGTGTGGTTGTGGCTTGCGGCAATCGCTTTTCATTGGTCATTCCTGATCATCCTGATACGGCACTTCAGACTGTTCTCCCAGCCTGTGCCTCACTTCATCAATGTAGTTGAAAATATTGATGGTTTTTTGCAGATAGGCGTCCCAACGCTGTACATAACGGATATCCTGCTGCTCGCTGCAGTGCTGTACCTTTTCATCAGGAGGGTCGTCCTGCCCCAGGTCCGGTACATATCTCTCGTGGCGGACTACGTCCCGCTGTTGTTGATATTCGGCATAGGCCTGACCGGCGTTCTTATGCGCTACTTCTTCCGGGTGAACGTCATCGGGGTCAAAGAGCTTGTCATGGGATTGATTGCCTTTAAACCGCATGTGCCGGCCGATATCGGAACATTGTTCTTTATACACCTGTTCCTCATAGCAACCCTGTTTGCGTATTTTCCCTTCAGTAAACTGATGCATCTGGGTGGCGTTTTCCTCAGCCCCACGAGGAATCTTGCAAATAACAACAGGATGGTACGCCACATCAATCCATGGAACTATCCGGTTCACGTCCACACGTATGCAGAATACGAAGATGAATTCAGGGACAAGATGAAGGCCGTCGGTTTACCGGTGGAAAAGGAGTGACCATGGCAGAAGAACTGAAAAAAGAAGAACTCGTCAAGATACAGTACAAACCGCCGAAAAAGGACTGGATGGATACACCGGTAAAATTCCGGCACGGTACCTACATCTACCCTGCGAAGGCAAAAAACCTTCAGTATCTCGACCTCCCGAATCCGAGAGAGTGGAGCCCGGTTGATGAGGACTGGAAGTTGCCGGAAAACTGGAAAGAGATCGTCCTGAACGGCATGAAGGAGCGGCTCGATAAGTATCGTTCGTTCAAGGTCTTTATGGACATCTGCGTCCGGTGCGGTGCATGTGCGGATAAATGTCATTTCTATATAGGCGGCGGGGACCCGAAGAACATGCCAGTTCTAAGGGCGGAACTCATTCGCTCTGTCTACCGCGGTAATTTCACTGCGGCGGGAAAGATACTCGGAAGGATCAACGGTGCCCGCGACCTTACCAAGGACGTGATCAAGGAATGGTTCTCCTATTTCTACCAGTGTACGGAGTGCCGCAGGTGTTCGGTGTTTTGTCCATACGGTATCGATACCGCAGAAATTACCATGATGGGCCGGGAATTGCTGACGCTCCTGGGAGTCAACGTCAACTGGATTCTCGAACCTGCTGCAAACTGCTACAGAACAGGCAACCACCTTGGTATCCAGCCGCACGCCCTTATGGACATGTTCGAAATGATGCTGGACGATATCAAGGACAGGACGGGCATCAAGATTGAGCCGACGTTTAACCGCAAGGGAGCGGAGATCCTGTTCATAACCCCGTCGGCAGATTTTTTTGCCGAACCGGGTATGTATACCTGTATGGGATACCTGATGCTGTTCCACGAACTCGGCCTTGATTACACGTGGAGCACGTATGCTTCCGAAGGCGGAAATTTCGGGTTGTTTACATCGCACGAGATGATCAAACGGCTGAATGCAAAGATGTATGCGGAGGCAAAACGTCTGGGTGTGAAATGGATACTCGGCGGAGAGTGCGGCCACATGTGGCGGGTCGTTCACCAATACATGGACACGCTGAACGGTCCGGCGGACTTCCTTCAAGAGCCCGTGTCCCCGGTAACAGGGACGAAGTTCGAGAACGCAAAATCAACCAAGATGGTTCATATTGCGGAGTTTACCGCTGACCTCATCAAGAACAAAAAAATCAAACTGGATCCCGGCAGAAACGACAAGCTCAGGATAACATTTCACGATTCATGCAACCCTGCGCGGGCAATGGGTATTTTTGAAGAACCGCGGTACATCATTAAGAACGTCTGCAATAATTTCTTCGAGATGCCCGAAAATACGACCCGGGAACAGACCTTCTGCTGCGGCGGTGGTGCAGGGCTCGGCACGGATGAAATGATGGAGACACGGATGCGGGGCGGCATGCCGCGTGCGAATGCGGTCCAGTACGTCCATGAAAAATACGGTGTGAACCGGTTATCCTGCATGTGTGCCATTGACAGGGCGACGCTGACGACCCTTATGGAGTACTGGGTGCCGGACGTCAAGGTAACCGGTATCCATGAACTGGTTGCAAATGCCCTCGTGATGAACGGAGAGAAGGAACGGATCGTCGATATACGCGGTGAACCGCTGAAGGACGAGAAAGGTGAAAACCATGTATAATAGCGGCAAGATTATTACCGGTCTTGTTCTGTTTCTGGGTGTTGTGACGATGCCGTTCTGGTTCAACATTGGGAAAGCGGATGTCAAGCCCGATCCGAGCCTGGATACGCCGGTGATCCGGCAGATGAAGGTTAAGCACTGTATTGAATCGAAACAATTCATGATTGACAACCACATGGAACTGCTCAATGCCTGGCGCAACGCCGTGGTGCGAAATAATAAAACCATCTATGTCAGCACCGCAGGACAATATTTCACCATGAGTCTTGAAGATACCTGTTTTCACTGCCATTCAAATGAAAAACAGTTCTGCGACCAGTGTCACACCTATGCAAACATACAGCCCTATTGCTGGGAATGCCATGTGAAGCCAGTGGAGGAAGCAGCCAATGGACATAGATAAAAGAAAATTCCTTAAGTTGGTCGGGGTTTCTGGTGCCCTGTGGGTCGGGAGCAGGCTTGCCGGCGGTCTTTCATCGGTATTCAATATCAGGGACAGGTTTGATAAACAGGCGCTCGCCGATGCCGGATATGAAGTCGGCACCATGGTGCCGGATCCCGGCGAACTGAAAGCAAAACAGTGGGCAATGGCTATCGATGTCCGGCAATTCAAGACGCCGGAAGATTATACGCGGTGTATACAGGCCTGCGATAAGATCCACAACATCCCGGATATCACAACGCAGCAGGACATAAAATGGATATGGGAAGAGCCCTACAGTGCCGCTTTTCCCGAACAGCACAATCAGTATATGGAAGCAGCGTTGAAAAGTACGCCCATCCTCCTGCTGTGCAATCAATGTGAATTCCCTCCCTGCGTCAGGGTGTGTCCGACGGGGGCTACGTTCAAGAGGCAGGACGGCATCGTGATGATGGATTACCACCGGTGTATCGGGTGCAGGTACTGTATGGCTGCATGCCCGTACGGTTCGAGAAGTTTCAACTTTAAAGACCCGAGGCCGTATATCAAAAAAATAGATCCCGCATATCCCACGCGCACCAAGGGTGTCGTGGAAAAATGTGATTTTTGTGCCGAACGGCTTGATCAAGGGTTGATGCCTGCATGTGTTGAGGCATCGAAAGGGGCTCTGATCTTCGGGGACCTCAGGGATCCAGATTCGGATGTCCGGAAGGTCTTAAGCACGAACTTCAGCATCAGGCGTAAACCCGAGCTCGGAACACAGCCGAACGTCTTCTATATACTATGAGGTGACTGGTATGATTGAAAAGGCATTTTATGGAAGTAAAAAATACTGGATTTGGGTCGCGTTTCTGCTGGCCTTCTTAGGCGTTTGTTTCCATTTTTATCTCCTGCAGCTCAGGGAAGGGCTGACGATCACCGGCATGAGCAGGAACGTTTCGTGGGGACTGTACATTGCCCAGTTCACCTACCTCGTCGGCGTTGCAGCATCGGCGGTTATGCTCGTCATTCCGTATTACCTGCACCATTACAAGGCCTTCTCGAGGATGATGATCCTCGGTGAGTTCATGGCAATCGCTGCTGTGAGCATGTGTATGCTCTTTATCTTCGTTGACCTCGGACAGCCGATGCGGGTGATGAACGTCATCCTTTATCCGCAGCTGCATTCTGTCATGTTCTGGGATATGTCGGTATTGTCCGGGTATCTTGTCCTCAATCTTCTGATAGGGTGGACCACGCTCGAAGCTGAGAGGAAGGATGCACCGCCGCCGTCCTGGGTCAAACCGCTGATCTATCTGTCGGTGGTTTGGGCGATCAGTATCCATACGGTGACAGCATTTCTGTACGCCGGGCTTCCCGGGCGGCCGTACTGGTTGTCCGCGATTATGGCAGCCCGATTCCTTGCCGGGGCGTTCTGTTCAGGCCCGGCAATTCTGCTCCTGCTGGTGTTCTTCGTTCAGAAATTTGTGAAGTACAGGGTCGGTGATGAGGCAATCAAGGCGCTGTCGAAGATCGTTGCCTATGCAATGAGTGCAAATGTTTTCTTTTTGCTCCTTGAAATATTTACTGCGTTCTACAGTCGTATACCGGACGATATGAACGCCTTCAGGTATCTTTTTGTCGGCCTTGACGGTCACACCGCACTGGTGCCGGCCATGTGGGTATCTGCCGGGCTCAGTATCGTGTCCCTCGCTCTTCTGATCCCCCCGCAGTTCAGGGACAACACAAAGCTTTTGACCATTGCCCTGGTTTCGCTGGTCGTTGCAACGTGGATCGACAAGGGTTTCAGCCTGATTGCAGCCGGATTCGTCCCAAACCCGTTCGACCGGGTGAGCGTCTACCTGCCGACTTTTCCGGAGGTCATGATTGCACTCGGCGTGTATACCATCGGTCTGCTTATCCTGACTATACTCTGGAAGGTTGCTCTCTCTGTAAAAGAAAAAAGCATTGCTTAATACTTAATACGTTACTCCACGTAAGGTTGAAGTTCAAACCTTGCATTTCCCCCCAGGCACCCAGGCTCCCCGGTCTGGGTGCCAACCCTTTGAACGTAGGTCCAGACTGGTGTCGGAATAAAAAATGTGTCCTCGTTTTTGCAGGGGCATCCTGCATTCTTTCCTGCCGTGATGGGTCCGGCAAGGAACGTTGCCGGGTACTTCCTTGTTCGCCCTATCGTTGTGCGGACTTCAGAAACCCGGTGATGGCTGCTGCGAGTTCTGCAGGGTTGTCTTCCTGTAAGAAATGAGCGGCATTTTTAATGGTGGTATGTGGCTGCCCCCTGGTACCCGGTATTGCCTGCTGCAGGAAGGTATCCGCGTTTCTCGTGATGGGATCTGAATCGCTGAAAGCCGTCAGAAAAGGTTTTTTCCAGGCAAACAGCCCTTCCCATGCCTTTCTGTTCGGTATGGTTGCAGGGTCATCAGGAGAAATCGGAACAAGGACGGGAAATTGCCGAGCACCGGCTTTATACCTGTCGTCAGGGAACGGGGCATTGTATGCGGCAATAATCCCGGGAGCGGGATTATTTTTGCATCCGCGCCTCACAATGTCTCCTATGTCGAATTCCGGAACGGTCTGGGAAAAATCGCGCCACCGTATGAACGCCTCGCCTGCCGGGATGTCACCGGTCGGCAGAAACGTATTGCATGCTATAATCTGTGAAAATTTCTCCGGCTGTTCTCCCGCAACGCGCAGTCCGATGAGCCCTCCCCAGTCATGGCATACAAGGATTATATCTTTCAGGTTCAGCGATGCAATCAACCCCTTTATCCAGTCCACATGCCTTTGATAGGTGTAATCCTCCCTGCGGACAGGCTTGTCGGATTTACCGAATCCCATGAGGTCAGGGGCGATTGTTCGAAATCCGGCATGAACTACCGGTGGAATTATATTTCTGTACAGGTAGCTCCACGTGGGCTCGCCGTGCAGCATAAGTACGGTTGTCGCATGCGTTTCACCTTCGTCAACATAGTGCATCCGTAGCCCGTCAATTTCGGTGTAATGCGGTAAAAACGGATAGTCTTTCAGATTTTCAAAACAGTGATCAGGTGTCCGTAAAAACTCTATTTTTGGGATCATGATGCCCTCCTTCTGATAACCGACATCGTTCTACCCTGCATACCATAAACGATAAAAATGACAACCGGCACTGCTGTTTTTCATGCCAAGCAATGTATCACTATCCCGCGTAATCCCTGATTTTCAGTCGATCAATCATTCTGTTGCGCTCTTTTGAAGATTTGACCCGCTTGCTCTTTCCCGGACAGTGGAAATCCATCTGTTGCTATGATAGAGTATCATCATGCTTGATTATAGAGCTCTCTTTAAAAAACTCAATGATAGGGGAATACATTACATTGTCGTCGGAGGAATAGCTGTTAATCTACATGGGATTCCGAGAATGACCTATGATGTGGATTTGCTTCTCGATTTTAAGAGCGGTAATATACAAAAATTTATTCAACTACTGAACGAATGGGGGTTCAAGCCGAAAGCACCTGTGGATATTACCGGCCTTGCCAGAAAGTCCAACAGAGAATCATGGATAAAAGAAAAGAATATGAAGGCTTTCAATCTCATCAACCCGGAATGGGCTATCTCGGAGATAGATGTTATCATTGATACACCCGTCGGCTATACGGAAGCAAAAAAGCATGTCCGGTTTATCGATACGGGAAATGTCACTATCCCGACGATCTCCATCCCTGACCTTATTAAGATGAAACAGAAGACGGGAAGACAACAGGATAAGATGGATATAAAATATCTTGAGGCACTGAAGAATGAAAAAAAGTAAAACGATCGGATTCACGTATCATCTCAGGAAGACGGTCATACGAGAGTATCGGAAAAAACCGATTGCCCTGCGCCTGAAATGGCTGTATATGGGGAACCTTCTCAGAATGGGATATCCTGAAGAGATCAAGAAATTGCACGACAGCTTCCGGTTACTATGAAGACTGTACTCTGGTACATCAATTCCAGTAAGATATTCTCCCGGTTGAGCGAGAAGGAGAAGACTGACCTGAGCTCCATGCTGAGGACCACCAATGTGAAGAAAGGGAGCATGGTATACGGTATCGGAGAGAAGGCCGAGACCATCTATCTCTTGAAAGAGGGCAGCATCAAGATAAGCCGTCTGTCCGGTGACGGGAAGGAACTCACCATGGACATCCTGAAATCCGGAGACATCTTCGGGGAGATGGCCCTGTCTGAAGAAGGGAAGCGGGAGGATATTGCAGAGGCTATCGAGGATTCCGCTGTTTGTGACGTCAAAAAGCAAGATTTCGAAACTCTTATCCGCAATAATCCGATCTTCTCTTTCTCCATGATCAAGTTTATAGGACTTCGGCTGAAGAAGATAGAAAACCGCTTTGAGGACGTCATTTTCAAGGACGTACGTACCAGGGTCATTGCTCTACTCAAGGATGTTGCCAACAGATACGGCACTCCGGCCCATGACGGGAAAGCGTTAGAAGTAAAATTATCACATCAGGATATTGCCAACCTCGTCGGTGCAACACGGGAGACGGTGACACTTGCTTTGGATGGCCTCAAAAAAGAAGGCTTAATCGCTGATATAAAAAGAAAAAAGATCATAATCACCAAAAAGCTTCTGCCGTAACCTCATCATGCGGGTTATGAAACCGCTGTTTTTCCCGCAGTGTCTACCAGGCGTTTCCCGAGGGTGTTTAGTTTGAACCTTCGTATGGTCTCCGGCGGAATAATCATACCGCTTGGGCTTGTAAAGAACAGGGCATCGAACGGACACTGTACGATGCATGCCCCGCACTGGACGCAGTCGTCCGATCTCGGTATCGAGGCAAGGTGACTTTCTCTGTCGATAGTATAACAGTGCTTGGGACAGACGTCTTCGCAGAAGGCTGCACCTTTACACCTGCTTTCATCGATGGTGATTTTCAGAAGTCTGTCCTCATGCAGGCCGCTCTTATAGAGGGGCGTACTGCCCATCAAGTCCAGGTTCAGGAGAAGGACTATGATGAGCGTGAGGATGCCTGCATGGAGCATGAAGTCCGTAGAAAAATTCCCGGTCAGCAGGCCATACCCGGCCACCAGGAGTATAAAGGCCGCAGACAGACCAAGGGACGCCCTGTTGAAATCGAACAGTACGGTATACCTGCTGAGCCCCGGCGCCTTTTTTTTATCCCCGGCCAACCGGGCGTAGAGCGGGAAAAACAGGAAGATGGTGAATGACACTGCCCATATAAGGACGACAGTAAATGCAACCCCGCTGCGCCATACAAACAGCATGATCAGACCGGCTATAAGGGAGAATGGAAACGCCCAGGAGACAGCCATCTCAGTGCGCTGG